>JBCDFK010000242.1:0-4606 GCA_039178065.1 Pseudomonadota bacterium
CTGGTCAGTACGGATTGGGCTATTTCTTCACACCCCGCGATGACGCCGGCATTGCAGACGTCAAAGCGATTATTGAACGCGCTGCTAGCGAAGAGAACCAAGCAGTTATCGGCTGGCGTACGGTTCCAGTCGACAATTCAATGTTGTCGCAAGATCCCGATATTATGGCTTCCGAGCCAGGCCATTTGCAGTGCTTCTTTGCGCGCCCCGATGGTTTGAGTGATGATGAATATGAGCGCCGGCTTTTTGTACTGAGACGCGTCATCACAAACACAATCGCGGCTGATCTAACTAAAAACGTCGGATTTTATGCGGTTTCTATGTCTGCGCGTACGGTGATTTACAAGGGCATGTTCCTGGCTGATCAGCTGGGTCCTTACTACAGCGATTTGAGAGATGAGCGTTTTGTTTCAGCGCTTGCGCTTGTGCATCAGCGTTTTTCAACCAACACATTTCCTTCTTGGAAATTGGCTCACCCATATCGAATGGTTGCCCACAATGGTGAAATCAACACTGTGCGCGGCAACAACAACTGGATGGCGGCACGGCAGGCAACGCTTGCATCGCCTGAATTTGGCGATGATATCAAGAAGCTCTGGCCCATTTCTGCGCCGGGCCAATCTGACACAGCTTGCTTCGACAATGCATTAGAGCTGCTCTACCAAGGCGGTTATTCGCTTTGCCATGCGATGATGATGCTCATTCCGGAAGCTTGGGCCGGTAACCCGCTTATGGATGAAGAGCGTCGTTCGTTCTACGAATATCACGCTGCTATGATGGAGCCATGGGATGGGCCAGCTGCTGTGGCATTCACAGACGGTACGCAAATCGGCGCGACGCTTGATCGTAATGGCTTGCGCCCCGCGCGTTACTTTGTTCTCGATGATGATACGGTGGTTCTTGCATCTGAAGCCGGTACTCTTCCATTTGATGAAAGCAAAGTTGTAACCAAATGGCGCCTTCAGCCTGGCAAGATGCTGCTTATCGATTTGGAGCATGGCAAAATTATCTCTGATGAAGAGATCAAAGCCGAGCTGGCTTCTGCGATGCCGTATGATCAGTGGCTGAAAGATACGCAAATCGTTCTTGAGGATTTAGCAGGTAAAAAGTCTTCGCTCCGGAAATACACTGGACAAGACTTGCTTGATGGCCAACAGGCGTTTGGCTACACGCAAGAAGATATCAAAATTCTACTCACGCCAATGGCTACGACTGGTCAGGAGGCACTGGGCTCTATGGGCACAGATACGCCTATCTCAGCGATGTCGAGTAAGGCGAAGCTTCTCTACACCTATTTCAAGCAGAACTTTGCGCAGGTGACGAACCCGCCAATTGATCCAATTCGTGAAGAATCGGTGATGAGCCTGATTTCGTTCATTGGTCCACGGCCAAATTTGTTTGACCATGGGCATCTGTCTAAGGAAAAGCGTTTGGAAGTGCGCCAACCTATTTTGCGCAATTCAGACCTGCAAAAGATACGTGATATCAGTGATATCGGCGACAACCAGTTTGTATCGCGCGTTCTCGACATCACATTTAGCGTTGATCGCGGGCCTGATGGCATGAAAGACTGCCTGGAGCGCATTTGTGCCAAGGCCGAGAAAGCGGTTCTGGGCGGCGATAATATTATCATTCTTTCTGACCGGCAGTTTAGCGCTTCTCGCGTCGCTGTTCCGGCATTGCTTGCTACTGCAGCAGTCCACCATCATTTGATCGGCAAAGGTTTGCGTACGTCGGTTGGTCTTGTTGTGGAATCTGCAGAACCGCGTGAGGTTCATCATTTTGCAGCTCTGGCAGGTTATGGCGCAGAGGCAATAAACTCATATTTGGCTTTTGAAACTTTAGCGGAAATGCACTCGAAAAAGCTATTTCCGGCAGAAGTTGATGAAGACGAAATTATTCAGCGTTACATCAAGTCCATTGACAAAGGGCTGCTCAAAGTGATGTCCAAAATGGGCATCTCGACTTATCAGTCTTATTGTGGTGCTCAGATTTTTGATGCCGTTGGACTGTCGAGCGAATTTGTTGAATCCTATTTCACAGGTACAGCAACGACGATTGAAGGCATTGGCCTCGATGAAATAGCTCAGGAGACCTTCGAGCGTCATCGCGCAGCCTATGGAGACGTTCCAGTCTTGCGTCATGCGCTCGATGTGGGCGGTGACTACGGATTGCGCCAGCGCGGCGAGGCTCATGCCTGGACATCGGACGAAGTGACCAATCTGCAGCATGCGGTTAGGGGCAATAGCCAAGACCGCTATCGCGACTTTGCTAAATCCATCAATGAACAGCAGGAGCGGTTGTTGACCATCCGCGGTTTGTTCCGGTTGCGCCAAGCATCTGAAACTGGCCGTAAGCCAATTGATATCGATCAGGTGGAGTCGGCAGCAGAAATTGTCAAAAGATTTTCGACTGGTGCTATGTCCTATGGCTCTATCTCCGCGGAAGCGCATGAGAACTTGGCACTTGCCATGAACCGTATCGGCGGAAAGTCCAATACGGGCGAGGGTGGTGAAGAGATCGAACGCTTCACGCCTCTTGAAAATGGCGACAGCAAGCGTTCTGCCATTAAACAGGTGGCATCGGGCAGATTTGGTGTCACAACTGAATATCTCGTCAATGCCGATATGATTCAGATTAAGATGGCGCAGGGCGCAAAACCGGGTGAGGGCGGACAATTGCCCGGCCACAAGGTTGATGCTGTCATCGCTAAAGTGCGTCATTCAACGCAAGGCGTTGGCCTGATTTCGCCGCCTCCGCACCATGATATTTATTCAATCGAAGATCTTGCTCAGCTGATTTACGATTTGAAGAACGTCAATTCGGCAGCCGATATTTCGGTCAAGCTGGTTTCAGAGGTTGGTGTTGGAACCGTTGCGGCTGGTGTTGCTAAAGCACGTGCCGACCATGTCACGATTTCGGGTATGGAAGGTGGCACAGGTGCAAGCCCGTTGACATCGATCAAACATGCGGGATCTCCATGGGAAATGGGATTGGCTGAAACCCACCAAACGCTGCTGAAGAATAAATTGCGTTCGCGCATCGCAGTTCAGGTTGATGGTGGTCTTCGGACGGGTCGTGACGTTGTCATTGGCGCATTACTTGGTGCGGATGAGTTTGGTTTTGCGACAGCGCCGCTCGTTGCTTCAGGCTGTATTATGATGCGTAAATGTCATCTCAATACTTGCCCGGTTGGTGTTGCTACGCAGGACCCTGTTCTACGTAAACGGTTCACCGGCCAGCCCGAGCATGTCATCAACTACTTCTTCTTTGTTGCTGAAGAAGTGCGTGAATTGATGGCAGAACTCGGGTTTGCAAGTTTCAATGAGATGGTCGGTCAGCTGGATGTGCTTGATCGACAGCGAGCGATTGAGCACTGGAAAGCCAAGGGGCTCGATTTCAGCAAGCTGTTTTATGATCCTCAAATGGGCGATGATGTACCGATTTATCATTGCGAAGAACAGATCCACCATATCTCCGATATCTTGGATCGTAAGTTCATTGAGCTTGCCAAACCGGCTTTGGAAAATGGTGAAAAAGTTCGTCTTGATCTTGAGATCGGCAATGTGAACCGATCCGCAGGTGCCATGCTTTCTGGCGAAATTGCCAAAAAATACGGCCATGGTGGTTTGCCGGAAGACACTATTCACATCAAACTCAAAGGCACCACTGGACAGGCCTTTGGTGCATGGGTTGCGCGCGGCGTGACGCTTGAAGTTGAAGGCGAAGCAAACGACTATGTGGGGAAGGGTCTTTCTGGCGGTAAGCTAATTGTCTATCCGCCTAAGGAAGCAACCCAAATTGAACCAACCAAGTCAATTATCGCCGGTAATACGGTTCTATATGGCGCGATTGATGGCGAGTGCTACTTCCGTGGTGTGGCCGGTGAGCGGTTCGCCGTTCGAAATTCAGGCGCCATCGCGGTCGTTGAAGGCGTGGGCGATCACGGTTGTGAGTATATGACCGGTGGTGTTGTTGCTGTGCTTGGCCAAACTGGCAGAAACTTTGCGGCCGGCATGTCGGGCGGTATTGCTTATGTGCTCGACGAGGACGGCACATTTGCTAACCGTTGTAACTTGGCCATGGTCGAGCTCGAGCCAGTTCCGGAAGAGGATGACTTGATGGAATCAGAGCATCATATCAGCGGCAGTATTGAACATCATGGCCGGGTTGATGTCTCGTCTGACATGACACGTCACGATGATGAGCGTTTGCGTCAACTGATTATCAATCACAGGCAGTATACTGACTCGGCACGGGCGGCAGAAATTCTCGACAATTGGGAATCTTATCGACCCAAATTCGTGAAGGTTATGCCAACCGAATATCGCCGTGCGCTTGCTGAAATCGAAGCTGCACAAAACGCCGCCGGCGTTGCTGCTGAGTAAGAACTAACGGGATGGTTTCGGCTTTTGTGTACGAGCGCAAATCCGGATAGTCCAACCGAGGAGAAATGAAAATGGGCAAAGTTACCGGCTTTTTGGAAATTGACCGCCAGGACAGGAAGTACCGTCCGGCATCAGATAGAATCCGTAACTACAAAGAGTTTGTTATTCCTCTACCGGAAGCAAATCTGCGCGATCAGGCCAGCCGTTGTATGGATTGC
>JBCDFK010000243.1:0-4586 GCA_039178065.1 Pseudomonadota bacterium
CGGCGCATAATCTTACCTGAACGAGTCTTCGGCAGCCCGGGCGCGAATTGAATTTTGTCAGGTGATGCGATCGGGCCAATTTCTTTTCTGACATGACTAACAAGCTGCTTGCGCAGTGCCTCGGTTGGCTTTTGGCCTGCCATCAATGTTACATAGGCATAAATGCCCTGCCCTTTAATATCGTGCGGATAACCAACGACAGCAGACTCTGAGACAGCATCATGTGCAACCAATGCGGATTCGACTTCAGCCGTACCCATTCGGTGGCCAGACACATTGATGACATCGTCGACACGGCCTGTGATCCAGTAATAGCCATCCTCATCGCGCCGGCAGCCGTCGCCCGTAAAGTACTTGCCTTTATAGGTTGAGAAATAGGTTTGGACGAATCGATCATGATCTCCATAAACCGTGCGCATCTGGCCCGGCCAAGAATCGATCATGCACAAATTACCATCGGTCGTGCCTTCAAGCACATTGCCATCATTGTCGACGAGCTGCGGTTGAACCCCAAAGAACGGGCGTGTTGCTGAACCTGGTTTAAGATCGGTTGCACCCGGCAGCGGTGTAATCAAAATGCCGCCTGTTTCGGTCTGCCAAAACGTATCGACAATCGGCGATTTCTTTTTGCCCACTACATTATAGTACCATTCCCAGGCTTCGGGATTAATTGGCTCTCCAACCGAACCAAGTGTGCGCAGTGATTTTAGCGATGCTTTCTTTACATGCCCGTCACCAGCACCCATGAGTGCACGGATGGCCGTTGGCGCAGTATAGAAAATATTGACATTGTGCTTGTCACAAACATCCCAGAAACGAGACGGCGTTGGGTAATTTGGTACGCCTTCAAACATGAGGGTCGTCGCACCATTAGCGAGAGGCCCATATACGATATAGGAGTGGCCGGTCACCCAGCCTACATCGGCGGTACACCAGTAAATATCGCCATCATGATAGTCGAAAACATATTCATGGGTCATCGAAGCATAAACGAGATACCCACCGGTGGTGTGCAGCACCCCTTTTGGTTGGCCCGTTGAACCAGACGTGTAGAGAATAAAGAGCGGATCTTCGGCCTTCATCTTCGCTGGTGGACAATCCGGTTTCGCCTTGATTGTTTCCTCGTGATACCAGATGTCGCGACCTTCCGACCAATCGATCTGACCACAGGTGCGCTGTACAACCACGACTTTCTTGACTTCAACGCCGCCCTTGGCAGCTATCTCGATCGCCTTATCCGTATTGGCCTTGAGCGGTATGGTTTTTCCGCCACGCAGGCCTTCATCAGCGGTGATGATAAAAGTAGACTCGCAACCAACAATACGACCCGCAAGGGCGTCGGGTGAAAATCCGCCAAATACAATGGAGTGAATCGCGCCAATTCGGGCACACGCCAGCATTGCATAGGCTGCTTCAGGAATCATCGGCATGTAAAGCGTAACGCGATCGCCTTTCTTCACGCCGTTGGATTTCATCACATTAGCTAGACGGCATACTTTGTCGTACAGCTCGTTATAGGTAATTTTCTTATCGTCAAAAGGATTGTCACCTTCCCAGATAATAGCCGTCTGGTTGCCACGTTTTTTCAGATGCCGATCAATACAGTTATACGCAACATTGGTAACACCGTCCTCAAACCATTTGATCGAAACTTTGCCTGAGAAATTTGTGTTCTTTACCTTCTTATAGGGTTTGAACCAGTCGATGCGCTTGCCGTGTTTTGCCCAAAACTTCTCTGGGTTTTTCACACTCTGTTTGTACCATTTCAAATAGGTATCATTATCGATCAGCGCTCGTTTCTTGGCCGCGGGCAATACGCGATGGACTTCAGCAGACATTAAAACTCTCCTCCAGCGGCGCTTAGCGCCAAAACAAAAGACACGAAAAACGTGCGTTCCATACGCTCTTCTAAATGATTGAGCAGCTGGCGTAAATTAGACCAAGGATGACCACGGCAAATTACATGCAATGACAACTCCTCAGCTTGGTACGCACTCTGTTTCAATTCGTAATCAAGCTTGAATTGCTTCATGCACGCCGTTCTGTTTTGTGCCGAACCGGGAGGGGCGGTGCACTTAATTGTGCGCCGTCCCTTTCTATTTGCGCGGCGATAAACGCCTGCAATTCCATATAAAATTGTTTGAAGGCTCAAAATGAGAAACTTGCAAGATGCGCTTGCGATACGCGCAATCGCTACTGGCGCGGCCACCATATTGGTATGGATGTCGTACACAATTGGCATTTCAATCGCCGGCTCCAACTCGGTTCCAGAAAATCCATGGCACCAAATCACCAATTTCGAATTGGATGAAGATCACGGATATTTGGTGCGCTCTCCATTTGACGATTTGAATGCGCCTCAGCTCGCCGCAATCCCAAAAGGTCAACGCATCCACTACAATGCGCCATCTAAATGCGTGCCGAACCGTCTAAAGTCTGCGCTGAAATCCGTCGCTGCAAAATATGGTCCCATAACGGTGAGCTCCACCTATCGAAGCCCAGCCAAAAACCGCAAAATCGGCGGTAAATCAAAGTCATGGCATTTGAAATGCGGTGCCGTCGATTTCCGCGTACATGCAAAAACAAATGGTCTACTAAAATATCTGCGCGCAAATAAGAATGTTGGCGGATACAAACGATATAAGTCCGGCTTCTATCACATCGACGCTGGCCCAAAACGTACCTGGTGATCCGGTAAATTTTCTGCCCTAACTTTTGATCAGCGATGGTTTGCCGCAATGCCTCAGCAATTGGCGTTTTGGGTACATCAACCAATGCAGCCAACTTTCTTCCGTCCATTGAATGCGGAACACGCCATAAATACGACATTTCAACCACCGCTTTAAGCACCGGATTGAATAGTCCAACCAGGCGAATCAAAAACCACGGCACGTTTCCAGACTTGAGGGATTTACCGGTAATTTCTTCGACCGCCCGTTTCATTTGATTACCGGTCAAAGTGTGTCCTTCAAAATTGAGCGCTGAAAAAGCTGGCAGAGCCTGTCGTTTGTTCGCAACGCGCACAAATGTTTCGGCAAAATCGGGCAAATAGGCAAACGCATGCGAAAGATCATATGGTCCTGGCCATACAAATTTTCCTTTCTTCAGATCTTTTAGGATCATCAGATCGAGCCAGGTCTCAAGCCGTTTACCACCGAAAAAGTCGCCGCCCCGCAATACAATGGTCCGAACGCCACCATCAGCTGCGTCAGCAAATAACTGTTCGACCTCGACACGAATTTTCCCCTTTGACGTATCTGCGGCAAAAGGTCGGTCTTCGCACATATCCATGCCTATCGTGGTGCCGTAATTATAGACATTACCCGGTATCATAACCGTAGCTCCAGTCTCCTTGGCTGCAGCCAAAACATTGTGTGCAAACGGCATCACAGTCGCTTCCCATTGGTCATATGCCGGGTTCAAGGCGTGTAGAATAATATCCGAACCACGACATGCCTCAATCAATGATTTGCGATCCATCGCGTTTGCCTCGACGGGCTCCACACCTTGCACAAGCGTTGCAAGTTTCGTTCCGCGCGCCACGCCTCGAACGCGCCAACCTGCAGCCAGAAATGCTTGAGCACACGCTTCGCCTATTCGACCGGCTGCACCTAAAATCGTAATCGTATTCACAGTCTTCTCCAGAGTGTCCATATTGGGAAAGAAGATATACTGTTCGTTTTTGAAGCTATATATTGAATTTCTGATAATTATTATTCATTGTTGAATAATGCGTGATTTTGATTGGAACCTTGTAAAATCCTTCATTGCGGTGATCGAACACCAAACAATGCTTGGCGCGTCGAAAGCGCTCAAATCGTCGCAGCCGACGATCGGGCGGCACATAACCGAGCTCGAAACAATCACCGGTTTGACTCTATTTGATCGGAGCCGAAACGGTATGAAGCCGACAGATGTGGCGCTTACGTTGGCAAGACAAGCGCGCGATATGCAGCGCGAAGCGAATGGATTTTCACTCCTCGTTACGGCACGCGATGACACGCTCGAAGGAACCCTTCGCATCACAGCTAGCCAGATCGTGGCCAACTTTGTACTGCCCCAGATCATTGCTGAGTTCCGTGAAATCGAGCCAGGCATTGAAATAGAGTTGGTATCGTCAAATCATGTTCAGAACCTTTTAGCACGCGACGCTGACATCGCCGTTCGAATGGCTCAACCAATGCAAAACGATATTATTGCGCGAAAAGCCAATGATTTCAGCATGGGCGCTTACGCGCACAAACGCTATCTTGAAGATAGGCCGCCAGCAAAATCGCACGAGGATTTAGCACACCATTCTTTACTCGGCTATGATCGCGATAGTCTTATAATTGATGGTATGGCAACACATGGCATCAATATGTCTCGGGATGATTTTGCAATTCGAACCGACGATCAAGTGGCCTATTGGCATCTGTTATGTGCAGGCGCCGGCATCGGATTTGCGCCGCAATATATGGCGTCCCAAAACAAAGATTTAGTGCGACTATTCGAAAATCTGCACATCGCGGCACTGCCAATGTGGCTGTGTTCGCATCGTGAGTTGAAAACCAATTTACGCATTCGGCGCACTATGGACTACTTAC
>JBCDFK010000244.1:0-4564 GCA_039178065.1 Pseudomonadota bacterium
CATTCCGATATTCTTGATGTATCGGCAGCTTGGGCTTTCAGATACCCATTTGGGCATGATTTTGCTCTACACAGCGGTGAACATTTCGCTGGCAGTTTGGCTCCTGAAGGGTTTCATCGACGAAATTCCCCGTGAATATGAAGAAGCCGCACTTATTGATGGCTACACAAGATTCCAGGCCTTCTACAAAGTTGTTCTTCCACAAGCAGCAACCGGCATCGCCTCTACCGCTATCTTTTGTCTGATTTTCGCCTGGAACGAATACGCATTTGCGGTGTTGCTGACATCGGGCACAGCCCAAACAGCGCCACCATTCATTCCGACAATCATCGGTGTTGGCGGCCTCGATTGGCCTGCTGTGGCTGCCGGTGCAACGATCTTCCTACTGCCGGTGATGATCTTCACGATCGTGCTTCGGAAGCATCTTTTGCGCGGCATTACATTTGGAGCAGTACGCAAATGAGAAACTTTACCTCAGGTTTGGTGCGGTTTCGCCGCGGTGCGTGGGAAATGGTCGCTACGATCCTTATTGCACTTGGCGTTATCATGCTCATGCAACCCTTCGTTCTGTGGGCATTCACCTATTCATTCATCACAACACTAATTGGCACGGTGATGTTTATCATCGTCAGCCATTTTCCGGAGTAGATCGTGGCAGAGATTGTCATCAAAAATTTGCGGAAGGATTTCGGTGATTTCAACGCCGTCAAATCGTCCTCGTTCACAATCGAGGATGGTGAGTTCTTCATGTTGCTTGGCCCATCCGGCTGCGGAAAAACGACGACTTTGCGCATGATTGCCGGCTTAGAGCTTCCAACCTCAGGGGAAATATATCTGGGTGGCGATGAGGTTTCGCAATTACCGGCTTCCGAACGCGACATCGCTTTTGTATTCCAAATGTTTGCGCTTTATCCGCACATGAATGTTCGCAAGAACATAACCTATCCGCTCATTAGTCAGGGCATGCCTCGCGCGGCTGTGAAGAAGAAGTTGGATGAAGTTGCGCAAATCCTTGGCATCACGGACATATTGAATCGACCCGTCGGCGGTCTTTCCGGTGGTGATCGGCAAAGAGTTGCATTGGGTCGAGCCATTGTGCGGGATCCAAAGGCCTTCATGATGGACGAACCTCTCGGTGCACTGGATGCAGAATTCCGTGAACATATGGCCGAAGAACTGCGCGCGCTGCACGACCGCATGAATGCCACAACTGTTTACGTGACACATGACCAACTTGAAGCCATGCAGATGGGCGACAAGATCGTCGTAATGAACCACGGTGTCGTCGAACAATTCGGCACGCCCCAAGAAATCTATGACAAGCCAGCGACCATGTTTGTTGCTGAATTCATTGGGTCACCTCCCATGAATTTCTTGGAATTCGACGGCAAAGTAACGCCCGAATCCAAAACAGTATCTCTCGCGGGACAAAAATTTGAAGTTCCAAACCAGCGCGAAGGTGCCGAGGGAAGACTAGCATTTGGCGTGCGGCCGGAGCACATTGAAATGAACGATAGCGGAAAATACCGCGGTAAGGTGATGGCAACCGAATATCTCGGAACGACCCAAATTATCACGCTGCAAACGCCAAATGGTACACTCAAGGCAAGAACTGGTTCTGGCAATATTGCCACGGTCGGTGAGCAAGTGGGGCTCGATTTTAGGGGCAGCACAGTAACGCTTTTTGATCAGTCCAGTGGCCTGGCTTTGAGATCTGCCCTCAACGAGGGAGCATTTAATCATGGCTGAAGTTAGCCTTCACGGTGTAACAAAAATGTATGGCAAGGACGTCGGAATTGCCGACGTCGATTTGACCATTCCAGATGGCGCATTTGTTGTTCTGCTTGGACCGACAGGTGCTGGCAAAACAACCACGCTTCGTTTGATTGCTGGCCTGGAAAAGCCCGACAGTGGAACCATCAAAATTGACGGACGTGATGTCGCAGCGGCAACGCCAGCAATGCGTGATGTAGCTATGGTGTTTCAACAATACTCACTGTATCCGCATTTGACCGTACGCCAGAATCTTGAATTTCCGCTCAAATCTCCAATTCTGAAAACACCGCAAGCCGAGATTGATAGGAAAGTCGAAGAAGTTGCCGAGGTCCTTCACATTCCGCACAAGCTCAACAACAAAGCAACCGAGCTGTCGGGCGGTGAAATGCAACGCGTATCAATAGGCCGTGCGCTTGTCCGTGATCCATCAATTTATCTAATGGATGAACCGCTGTCGTCGCTTGATGCTAAGTTACGTTCAGATCTACGCATTGAACTAAAGCGCATTCATGCAGACCTAGGTGCAACGCTACTCTACGTGACCCACGACCAAATTGAGGCCATGACAATGGCAACACATGTTGGCGTACTCGATAATGGCAATCTGGTTCAATTCGGCTCACCACGCGAGATCTATGAAAATCCTGTGAGCGAGTATGTGGCGACAAGACTCGGACTGCCGAGGATCAACTTGCTGCCGGCAAACACTTTTGATGGGGCACCCGCAAATGCGGAAAGAGTTGGTCTGCGACCTGAACACATCAAATTAAGCAAAAAACCGACGGCAGGTGCTCGAGAAGCACAGATTAACCGCATCGAACATTTGGGCGATCAAACACGCGTTCATCTGAAATTGAATGATCAACCGCTCATTACACTCACCGACGCACATACGGATTTGACCAATGGATCGACTGTGCATGTCAACGCCAATGGCGGACTATATTTCAATTCTTCCGGCGCTCGGATTGCCTGAATAACCCATAAAAGAGGGGCAAAGCTATGAACCAGTTTATCAATGAAAAACAAGATCTTGTCACTGAGGCAATTGACGGCTTGCTGCGCAACAGCGCGGATCGACTGGCGCGACTAGATGGCTATCCTCATATCAAAGTTGTCGTTCGAAGCGATTGGGATAAATCCAAGGTTGCGCTGGTTTCGGGCGGTGGCTCAGGACATGAACCATCTCACGCCGGTTTTGTGGGCGAGGGTATGTTGACCGCAGCCGTCTGCGGCGATGTTTTTGCTTCCCCCTCAGTGGACGCAGTTCTTGCTGGAATAATGGCTGTTACAGGTGAGTCAGGCTGTCTGCTAATCGTCAAAAATTACACCGGTGATCGCCTCAATTTTGGCCTGGCTGCAGAACGCGCCCGCGCCCATGGCCGTAAAGTTGCAATGGTTATTGTTGATGATGACATTGCACTTCCAGATTTGCCGCAAGCGCGCGGCGTGGCAGGCACCCTGTTTGTTCATAAAATTGCAGGTGCAATGGCTGAGGCGGGCGGTTCGCTAGACGATATTGCTCAAACAGCGCAAGAAATTGTTGATGGAGTCATCTCGCTTGGAATGTCGCTCGACACTTGCACAGTGCCGGGCTCACCACCAGAAGACAGAATACCGGCGGGAAAAGCAGAACTTGGGCTTGGCATACACGGCGAAGCTGGGGTGGAACAGGTCGACTTTTCTAACGCTGCAACCGGCATGAAAATGGTGGTTGATAAATTACAATCGCACCTAACCGGCGGGCCATATGTTGCGCTCCTCAACAACCTTGGTGCAACTACGCCACTTGAAATGTCAATTCTCGCCGAAGAACTCTGTCGTTCCGGGATTGCGACTTCTATAAAGCATATGATTGGCCCGGCGGCGATGATGACATCGCTTGATATGCATGGATTTTCAGTATCGCTGTTACCGGCAAAAACTGAATGGCTTGAAGCATTGAGTGGGGATGTTGCCCCTCCTGCATGGCCAGGCATGGGTGGTGTCACGCCACCAAATGTATTGCCACTGCCGGACGGACTAACGCCCATCCAGCCAATGCCTTCCGCTCACGCCGACCACCGTGCCTTCATCGAAAAATGCTGCCAGGTGCTCATAAATGCTGAGGCGCCACTCAATGCACTCGATGCAAAGTCTGGAGATGGTGATACGGGTTCAACGCTCGCTGGCGCAGCAAGAGCACTTGTAGATTCCCTAGATCGCCTTCCATTGGCTGACATGACTCAACTATTCCGCGCAATCAGCACGGAGCTGAGCCAAACGATGGGCGGTTCATCTGGCGTATTGCTAGCAATCTATTTTGGTGCTGCTGGCGATTCATCAGCCAGCGGGAACAATATGGTAGGGGCGTTGCAAGCTGGTCTCGAACGCGTCTGCCAGGTAGGCGGTGCTTCAGTTGGTGACCGAACAATGGTCGATGCTCTTGCTCCAGCACTTCAAGCATTGGCTGAAGCGGATGTTAACGCCGCAGCAAGCGCTGCACGCACAGGTGCGGATCTAACTGCAACTATTACCCGCGCGCAAGCAGGTCGAGCAGCATATGTCTCCGCTGAGAATCTGGACGGGCACAACGATCCGGGCGCTGAAGCAGTTGCAATTCTATTTGAATCGTTGGTCGGCTAAGCCAACCAATCAAAGTTTACGACTAAGGAACACAAAATGACGACTTTTTTCGACGGTATCAGCCAGGTAAAGTTCGAGGGCCCCGATAGCGAAAGTGAACTGTGTTATCGACACTATGATCCCAATGAAATTTTCATGGGCAAACGCATGGAAGACAATTTGC
>JBCDFK010000245.1:0-4553 GCA_039178065.1 Pseudomonadota bacterium
CAGAGGCAACGCGCAATTGTTCGTGCACCAGGTCAATGCCTGTGATGGCTTCAGTGATTGGGTGTTCCACTTGGAGACGCGTGTTCATTTCGATAAAATAGAACTCGCCATTTTCGTACAGGAACTCAATTGTTCCAGCGCCGCGATATCCCAGCTTTGCCACAGCATTTGCGCAAATCATGCCTATTTCATCACGCTTTTCAGCGTTCAGGGCTGGGGAGTTTGCTTCTTCCCAGACCTTCTGGTGGCGACGTTGCAAGGAGCAGTCGCGCTCACCCAGGTGAATGGCACCACCTTCGCCATCGCCGACGACCTGAACTTCAATATGGCGCGGTTTGCCGAGATATTTTTCAATATAGACTTCAGCATTGCCAAAAGCCGCTTCAGCTTCCCGCCGTGCGGTATCCAGCGCAACAGATAGTTCAGCTTCGGAATTTGCAACCTTCATACCGCGACCGCCGCCGCCAGCTGTTGCCTTTATAATGACGGGAAAACCTATGTCTTTTGCGATCTTCTTGGCTTCATCCACATCACTGACACCGCCATCTGAACCTGGCACAACTGGAATGCCCAGCGCGGCGGCGGTTCTCTTGGCTTCAATTTTATCGCCCATCACATTGATATGCTCAGAGGTTGGGCCAATAAATGTGATGTCGTGCGCTTCAAGAACTTCAGCAAACTTGGCATTTTCAGACAGAAAACCGTATCCGGGATGTACCGCGTCAGCGCCCGTAATCTCACATGCCGCAACAATCTGGTGGATATTGAGATAGCTATCGCGCGACGGCGGCGGGCCGATACATACGCTCTCATCAGCTAAGCGCACATGCATAGCCATTTCATCTGCCGTTGAGTGCACGGCCACGGTTGGAATGCCGAGCTCCTTACAAGCCCGCTGAATGCGCAGAGCGATTTCGCCGCGATTGGCTATCAGAACCTTATTAAACATTGATGTGCCTTTGGGCAGGATTACTATTCAATTGTTACCAGTGGCTGGCCAAATTCAACCGGCTCGCCATCATTTACGAGAATTGCGGTTACTGTACCCGAACGTGTAGATGGAATTTGGTTCATTGTTTTCATCGCCTCAATGATCATCAATGTCTCGCCTTCGGCAATCTTAGAACCAATTTCAATAAACGCGTCTGCGTCTGGGCTAGGTGCCATATAAGCGGTACCAACCATAGGTGAGTGAACATCATTGGCGCTTGATGATCTTGGCGCAGCCTCAGCATTCGGCGTGCTCGGTGGCGCCATCGGCGCAGCCGCCGCTACAGGAGCTGGCGCTGCAGCAACTTGTTGATTTACAACTTGTTGAGCCGGTTCACGCGAAACACGAATGCGCATATCACCCTGTTCAACTTCGATTTCGGTTAAATCGGTTTCGTTCAAAATCTTGGCAAGATCTCCAACGAGTTCCTTATCGAAGGCTGCTTTTTTTTCCGCCATATTATCCTCAGTATCCGATTTTCAGTCGGCTATGTTCATTTGCCCATTGTTTGTGAAAACGCTCGCATTGCAAGCAAGTATCCGTCTGTTCCCAGGCCCGCGACTACGCCCTTTGCGACCGCTGATATCAACGATATATGGCGAAATTCCTCGCGTGCATGAATATTTGAAATGTGGACCTCGATGACTTTTGTTTGTGCGCCCGATATAGCATCGCGCAAAGCAATCGATGTATGCGAATATGCACCGGGGTTGAAAATGACCCCCACATCGTTTGCGCCGGCTTCCTGTAATTTGGAAACCAGGTCACCTTCATTGTTAGATTGAAATGCGTCGACTTCCAATCCAAGTTCCTTGCCAAGGGCAACACATTCGGCGACGACATCATCTAGATTTTTCGCGCCATAATGGCTGGGCTCCCTCTGACCTAAAAGGTTCAGATTCGGCCCGTTTAGAATCAAAATCTTATTTTTCATTATTGATCCACGATCCCTAATTTTAAACTGGGTTAGTGGGCGAAATGAAGCACTGCAAGGGCCAGCGATTACTTTTCAGAAGAATCGACAAATTAGGTTAGAAAAAAATATAAATTATGCGACTAACAGCGAGTTGATCCACATTTTCTAAAATTATCGATTTTTTCGATAAGGACGTCTTTTCCGAGTGCCCCCACAACAACTTCATCGCCAATTATGTATGATGGGGTGCCGGTGATACCCAGCCCGCTAGCGAGTGAATCGGTTTGCCGAAAACTTTCTATTATGTTTTGGTTTTCCATGCTCGCGGTGAGGGCGTCCATGTCAACACCTTCGCCCGCAGCTATTTCCAATGCGCGTGCTTCGTCAATCTGGCCTTCTTGCTGCATCATCTTGACGTGGTAGTTATAATATTTCTCTGGAGCGACGCTGTGAAATGCCATCGCAACGGTATGGACTGCGGCTGAATTCGGTCCAAATATTGGAAATTCTTTGAGCACAAACTTCACGTCTGCATCATTGTCTAAAATATACTCCATATCCGCCAATCCACGGCGGCAAAAACCACAATTATAGTCGAAGAATTCAACAACCGTTACATCGCCATCTGCATCGCCAAATACCGGATCAATTGGATTGTTAAATAATTGCTCTCCGGATTCCGACAAAGTCTTTGCAATCAGATCGGCAGCCTCTGCTTCTTGTTTTTCTTCAAGCGCATGCTGAACTTCAATCATCAGTTCAGGATTGGCCAACAGATATTCTCTCACTATTTGGCCAATCTCTTCCTTTTCATCAGCGTTGAAGGCTTGAGCACTGGGAACTGATACCATTAAGGCGGCGACGCCCAATGCGGCACCGGCGGCGAAGCGCATTACATCACTGCGGCTGAGCAAATTTGGGGTAGGGATAACCATTTCAAAATCCAGTTCTCTGTTAGCGCTCGAAGCGCAGAATATCGTCGGCACGCAACCATTGTGGGTCGTTTTTCCTAAATGCCCGTTTGGCACGGGCAGCAAATTGCTTCGCAGCATTATAGCGACCTGAGTAAAAATTTTGTTCCGCCGTTGCAAGATTTGCGCTGCCCGAGTCACCCAGGCGCCCATATGCCATGGCAAGATGCCGATAGGCCCGCGCATTGTTGGGGTCAATCGAGACGGCAACCTCTAATTCTCCCACCGCGCGTCGAATGTTGTCGTTTGTGCCAGTCAGCACCAATGCATGACCAAGAGCAACGAGCATAGTCGCCGACTTGCCATTATCGAGACGTACTGCTTTTGAAAATGCATCGACAGCGCCTTGAGCATCCTGAGCTTTCAGTAAGATTTCGCCTTTTATTTCATGATAATAGGCATTGTTGGGCGATGATCGGATTAGGCTGTCAATTTGACTCACGGCGTCGCGGGGGTTGCGATAAAGAAACGTTGAGATCGCGCGACCATAGTTCAGTGCTGTCGTTTTAGACGTTTTTCCCAATGCTTGCTCAACCGCATTCGGTCCATAGGTGTAGGCCAATATCTTCGCGCGTGCCTTGTCGTGCCTTAATTGTAGAGAAGCTGGATCCTTAGCATTGTAGTAGGGGCTCTCTTTAGCAATTGTTTGTAGCGCGGCAATTCTTTCGCGAGGCAAAGGGTGGCTAACTCGGTAGGGATCAATCCTGTCGCGCACCAAGGCAATGTTTTGTTGAAACCGTCCAAAAGTTATCAGCATGCCTTTGGATGATTGTTTTGTTTTGTTCAAATAGGTAACCGCAGAACGATCAGCTGCAAGCTCTTCTGTCCGTTGATAAGAGAGAAGACTACGTTTGGCGGCTTCAATGCCGCCAGCGGCCAAACCTGCGCCAGCACTGGCGCCGGCCCTTGAACCAGAAGCACCAGCTGCGAGCGCAGCACCCACACCAAGAACTGATGTCACTGTAGCAATTGTCTGCGCTCTATCGATTTGTTGGCGAAGCCGATCTTGGTGACCACCAGCCAAGTGCCCAAGTTCATGCGCCAAAACCCCAATCAGCTCGTTCGGTGTTTCAGCCTGAACGATAGCGCCCAAATTCACAAAAATTTTGCGACCTGAAACAAACGCATTAAATGTTTTGGAATTGACGAGAACAATCTCCGTTCGTTTTGATGATACGCCCGAAGCTCGGAACAAGGGCTTCATATAGTCCAGTAGCAATGCCTCAATTTCTGCATCGCGTACGATCGGCACATTGCCTGACTGAGCAAATGACGGCGTGAGCGAGCCAAACACAATTGAACATGCTAATAAAACGCCAGCCATTCGCCCCTTTTTTGAGGGCAAGCGGAGTGATCCGGCGGAGGAATGTTCGTTCACCAATTGGCAAAGCCCTTTTTTCGTTGCATATCGATTAAATCAATCCGGCGCTGCCGGCATTGAACGTTATCGTTGTTTTGATGCCAAAAAAAGCCAAAACAAGGCAGCTAACGAGATAGTGACCGCTTATTGGCTAAAGGATTGGATGTGAAACCAAATTTGTCCCTTCGTGGTGATGTAGAACCCTTTCATGCAATGGATGTATTGGCACGCGCTAACGAGTTGAAAAGCCAGGGCCAATACGTTTTGTCATTGCCAGTCGGCCAGCCTGGCGCAAAGCCACCTTTGAAGGTTAGG
>JBCDFK010000246.1:0-4551 GCA_039178065.1 Pseudomonadota bacterium
CGAGCTATCAGTTAAAAGTAGATCAGCTTTTCAACGAGAAGCGACATGGAAATTCTAATGCGATCGACAGCCTTGAACGGCTCCTGTCTCAAGAGTTTGATGGAATTTTGGACTACTTGCCGGCCAACCGAGCTGAAGCACTAATTTTAGTAGAATTTCTTCTGGTCGAACTGAGCGAGACAAAAACTGGGTCGACCGTCCCAGATCAAATCAATGATAAAATTCTTGAAGTCGTAGCGGCAGGACAAGAGACGTATTCCATTCAGATTAATGGATAGGACGCCCGCATCGATGAGTTCCCATGCGATAGTAGTAAAGGAGAATAGCCTCTATTTTATCTGGTACGTCCTTTTCCCCACATATCGATGTCGCTTCCAAGCTCATTCTTCAAACGGTTAGAAGCTGTACTAAGCGCCTCAAGCACAGAATCCTCAAGTTCAATTTCCAGCAGTTTTCTCAGGCCGCGACTCTGGTCGCCATTCCGCGTGCCGACGATGACGCCGCCCACCGCGGATCTTGACTTCAACCAGCCAATGGCGAGCTCTTCCATGGAATAATCCGTCTCATCAACAAGCGCCCATAATGCGTCAAGAAGTTCCTGACCGGCTTGCTCTGCACCATTTTCTTTGTGCACAACTTCCGGCCACTTTCGGTGGTCAAACATGCGAGTTCTTGCACGGTTTACCGGAAAATCGTTGAGCGATTTGTATTTGCCCGCCAGCAGCCCCTGCATCAGGGATGAATAGCACATTATCGGCACATCAGCGCTTTCGCACTTTGGTTGCACTTCAAACTCGATAGCGCGGGAAAATAAATGATAGGGGAGCTGGTTTACTGAAATTTCGCCCAGGGACAGCGCTTCATCGAGATCCAAATTGCCAAAGTTGGACACGCCAAACCATCTGATCTTACCATCCTGCTTCAGTTTCTCTAACGCAGCGATGCTGTCGGCTAATGGCACATCTCTGTTGGGCCAATGCAGCATGTAGAGGTCAATGAAATCAGTGCCCAGATTTTTCAAGCTACGCTCGCACGCTTCAATAATGTCGCCCGGCGCCATATTTTGTTCGGCAACTTTTGACGAGATCACCAATTCAAAGCGTTGTTTACCAAGGGCGCGTTGCAGCAATTGTTCGGAATAGCCGTTGCCATATGCCTCGGCAGTGTCGAAAAAATTTATACCAAGATTGAAAGCTTCTTGCAGCGCTTCGATAGAATCTTTTTCTTCCTGCGCACCGAACGCGCCAGCCCCACCCATACAGCCGTAGATGATAGAACTTGTCTCCAGGTCAGTGTTTCCAAATCTCTTGTTCACTGGTGGTTCCTCGCTTCAATCTAGGTTGGTCTGATTGGTGTTCGCATACTAGATCTGCTTACACATAATAAAACTACCATACAAGTAGCCTTGTTGAGTGCAGTGCCACTAAGAGAACGCAAAGTACCTAGGTACAATGGTGATGGGTCAGATTGACCGAGTGCTAAAGCTTCTATTGGAATTGAATAAGCGAAGCTGTTTCTAGCGGTTGCGTCTCAAACCCCCAATTTGAGCCAGTATCGCGTTGGCTGAATCGAGCACATTTGATCCAGGGCCAAATATGTCGGAGACGCCGGCCTGCTTCAGGAATTCATAGTCCTGTTCGGGAATAACACCGCCGCAAATAACCAAAATGTCTTCGCGTTTCTTTGCTTTTAGGTGATCAATCAATTCAGGAATCAGCGTTTTGTGACCTGCGGCGAGAGAGGATACACCAACCACATCTGCATTTGCAGCAATTGCTCTTTCGGCAATTTCAGCAGGTGTTTCAAACATGTCAGATATGGCAACGTCAAAACCCATATCTGCAAAGGCGGTTGCTATGATTTTAGCGCCTCGATCGTGTCCATCTTGACCCATTTTGGCGACCAGCATGCAGGGCGGGGAACCTTTTTCTGCCGTGTGGGACACTATGCGAGATTTAATGGTTTCGAACTCAGGCTCGCCCTCGTAGGCATCGGCATAAACGCCGGATATAACTTTCGTTGTCGCAATGTGTCGCTGAAATGCGCGCTCCATTGCGTCGGAAATTTCACCCAAGGTTGCGCGTGCGCGTGCAGCTTCCACTGCCGCCTCGAGAAGGTTGCCTTGTCCTGTCTTTGCAACATTTTCGAGTGCATTTAGTGACGTCTCAACCGCGCTTTTGTTGCGTGTATTCCGAATTTGCATAAGCCGGGCGACTTGTGATTTTCGCACTTTTTCATTGTCGATTTCCAGGATGTCGATGGGCTCTTCGTCATCCACGACATATTTATTGACGCCGACAATAACGTCTTCTCCTTTGTCGACGCGGGCTTGGCGTCGGGCTGCGGCTTCTTCAATGCGCATTTTAGGCAGACCCTGCTCAACGGCTTTTGTCATCCCGCCGATGCTCTCAACCTCTTGAATTAGCGCCCAAGCTTCATCAGCGATGTCTTCGGTCAAAGCTTCGACGTAGTACGATCCACCCAAAGGATCGACAACGTCGGTTATGCCCGTCTCATGCTGCAGTACGAGTTGTGTATTTCTTGCGATACGGGCTGACGCTTCAGTCGGCAAAGCGATTGCTTCATCAAATGAGTTTGTGTGAAGCGATTGAGTCCCGCCAAGCACGGCTGCCATGGCCTCGATGGTTGTGCGGATGATGTTGTTGTGTGGTGATTGCTCTGTCAGTGAAACACCAGACGTTTGACAATGCGTTCGCAGCATTTTGGATCGATCTGATTTTGCGCCAAAATCCGTCATGATCTTTGACCATAGTTGGCGCGCCGCCCTGAGTTTTGCCGCCTCCATAAAAAAGTTCATTCCGATGCAGAAGAAGAAAGAAAGCCTTGGTGCAAATTCGTCGATGTCGAGCCCTTTTGCTTGGGCCGCCCGTACATATTCCATGCCATCGGCAATTGTGTAGGCCAACTCTTGCGATAGCGTCGATCCCGCTTCCTGCATGTGATATCCGGAAATCGATATGGAATTGAATTTGGGCATGTTCTTTGCCGTATATTCAATAATGTCCGCGACGATGCGCATCGAAGGTTCGGGTGGGTAGATGTAGGTGTTGCGAACCATGAATTCTTTGAGGATGTCGTTTTGAACGGTGCCAGATAGAACCGACTTGTCGACGCCCTGTTCTTCACCCGCAACGATAAACATTGCCAATACAGGAATTATGGCGCCGTTCATCGTCATAGAAACCGACATCTGATCAAGCGGAATTTTGTCAAAGAGGATTTTCATGTCCTCGACAGAATCGATTGCGACGCCAGCCTTTCCTACATCGCCTGTGACGCGCGGATGGTCTGAATCATATCCACGGTGCGTTGCTAAATCGAATGCGACCGAAAGACCTTTTTGGCCTGCGGCGAGGTTCTTCTTATAAAAGGCATTGCTTTCTTCGGCTGTCGAAAATCCGGCATATTGGCGTATGGTCCACGGTCTTCCGGTGTACATTGTTGCACGCACGCCACGTGTGAATGGAGGGAAACCAGGTAATTCTTCTGTTGCGCTGCTATCGTGGTCCCGTGAGGTATATATCGGCTTGATTGTCACCCCTTCGGGCGTTGATTTATTTAGGTCGCTTATCGCGCGACCTCTGAGCTCTTTTCCTGCCTTTTTTTCCCAGTCTTGGAGGGTGAGTTTTGGATCATCCATCACTTTTCGAACTCCATAATGACTTCATCAACAGCGAGGCTGTCACCAACTTTGACCGGTATCTCTTTAACGATTCCCGCCTTTTCCGCCTTTAGAACATTTTCCATTTTCATCGCTTCAACGATTGCGAGTGACTGACCTTCTTCAACTGCATCTCCCGCCGCTACTTCCAGTTTGACGATTAGACCGGGCATAGGACAAAGCAACAAGTTGGATGTATCTGGCGCAACTTTTTCCGGCATCATTGCCAACAGTTCCGCAGTGCGCGGTCGTAGCACAGTTACTTTCAAGTCAGTCCCTTGGTTGCGAAGTCGATAGCCTGTCGTTAGCGGCGCGCATTGAATATAGTAGCTTGCACCGGTGCCACTTGAGAAAGCGTTGGAAGTGGCTACAAACTGACTTTTGCCTTTATCGTAATCGCAATGAACATCGATGGTTTTGTCTTCGATCTTGACGGTGAAGATGCCAGATTTTCCATCTTCTTTTCGATCGACCGAAACCTCAAAATTGTCTTTGTCTATGCCAACGGCGTATTGCCGCGAGGTTCCTTTTTGAGATGATGCTTTAAAGCGGTTGGCATCGGCTGCACGTGATTTACGTTCCTCGTCCTGCCACTTCATTATAGCCGCAATGCTGGCCATTGATTTGCGTTCATCATCATCTAAGGCAACACCTTCAAAGCCGTCAGGATATTCTTCTTCGATAAATGCAGTAGTGATATTGCCTGAAATGAAACGTGGATGCTTCATGACGGCAGCGCAGAAAGGCAGATTATGGCCGATGCCTTCTACCTCGAACTGATCGAGCGCTTCGGCCATTGTGCGTATGGCATTATCTCTGTCTTTGCTCCATGAGCACAATTTTGCGATCATTGGATCGTAGAACATGGA
>JBCDFK010000247.1:0-4551 GCA_039178065.1 Pseudomonadota bacterium
CGCGGTGATGCTGCCGCCTGTATCAAGCGTTGCATCGGCGGCCACAACTTCCACCATCTGGCGGGCTAGAACACGGCGTCCTTCTCGCAGCACGTAGCGAACTTCATACAGGCCTGTTTCGTCCGGCACATTTAGATCATTTTCAGAGTCGTTTCGCACCTGTTTGTAGTTGCCATATTTGTCGTCGGCTACGCCCATGGGAACAATGGTGACATAGTCGCTCGTGCTAACTGTGCCCGTCCATGAAACCTTAATTTTTTCACCCGCTCGAACTTCGTCCACGGTGCTGATTGTGACTTCTGGTTCGGTCACTTCCAACATCGTTGAGGTGATGGTTTTCGCACCTTCACGTAGCACATATCGAACTTCATAAAGGCCGGTTTCCGCTGGTGCTTGCAATTTGCTTGAGGTGTCATTGCGCACAGTAATGTAATTGCCATATTTGCCCTCTTCGGTGCCAACCGCAACGATAGTGATGTAGTCCTTTGGATTGACCGCATTGGACCAGCTGACGTCGAACTTGCTTCCGGCCAAAGCGGTCTCAGGCGCGGTCACACTAACTTCCGGCTCGGTCACTTCGATCGTGGCAGTAGCCAGCGTCTTTGCGCCTTCTCGCAACACATAGCGAAGTTCATACATGCCTGGTTCGGATGGGGCATCCAGCGCGCCTTTAAGGTCATCGCGCACTACGAGGTAATTGCCGTATTTGCCTTCTTCAGTGCCCATCGGCACGATCGTGACATAGTCTTGTTTGTTGACGGTACCGGTCCAAGAGGTCTCAAACTTAGCGCCAGTTGCAACGGTTTCGGGGCCGGCAACCGTCACTTCTGGCGGCGCAACTTCAATCATCTCCCTCGCTAGCGTTTTGGTGCCCTCGCGAAGAATATAGCGCACCTCGTACATGCCCGGCTCAGCAGGAGCTTTAAGGGCGCCCTTGGAGTCATCGCGCACAACAATATAGTTTCCATATTGCCCTTCATCGGTGCCAACGGGGACGATGGTGATATAGTCCTGTTGGTTGACTGCGCTCGACCAGCTCACATCGAAAGCTGCGCCCGTGAGCGTTGAGCTGGGTACCTGCAAAGCCACTTCCGGGTTGGTAACTTCGATTGGCCTCGTACCGGCAGTACTGTTGTCAACCTTTAAAATATAACGCAGTTCATAAAGTCCCGGATCTGCGGGGGCGTTCAATTTGAATTCTGTATTTGAACGAACGCTCTGGTAATTGCCAAACTCACCTTCATCGGCACCTGCAGGCACAATGGCCACATAGTCACCTTGATAAATTGTCGGTGTCCATGAAACGTCGAACTTCGCGCCCGTCGCAACTGTATCCTCGGCAGACAAAGCAACCTCAGGCGTGGTAACCTCGATTGTATCGAAACCGAGTGTTTCTTTGGTCTTGTTGTCCATATAGCGGACTTCATAAAGTCCTTCCGTGCTGGGAACTAACACATCGATTTCCGTTTTCTTCACGGCTAGAACATACGATCCAAACTCGCCTGGGTCCGTACCAACGGGAACAACATTAATGTAAGCGCGTCCCTCGAGTTTGGGCGCCCATGTGACATTGATGGCCGAGCCGCCCATCGCGGTATCAGGTGCGTTCACCACCACTTGTGGAGCCGCTGGTTCTGGCGCCGGTTCGGGCTTTGGTTCTGGCAAAGCTTCAGCGACAGCCTGCCCCACGGTACTCAGCGCAGAGCCGAGCTCGTCAGCATTACCGGCCGTGATGTATTTGCCGCCGGTTCGTTCAGCAATACACGACAGAGAACTCGCATCCTCATCAGATGTCAGGCCAAAGCCTACAACATGGGCGGTGAAACCGACGCCACTTTTCTCGAGCGATTCAGCGAGAGCACATGCGTCCCGTTCACAGCTTTCAAGGCCATCAGAAATCAGGACAACGGTCGCCGGCTGATCGGTATAGGAAAGGGCTTGAGCCGCTTGCTCAACCGCATCGGTCAACGGCGTTTTGCCCGTCGGCGTGATTTTGCCAATTCTGTCGAGAATACTAGCGCGCGATTGTTCGCCGGGTTCCACAAGCATTTCGATGTCGCTGCAATCACCGCGACGACGATGCCCATAGGCCATCAGTCCGACTTTGCGTTCGTCTACCCAGCCGCCGAGTAGGTTTTCCATCACATCTCGGGCGATTTCAATCTTCGCCGTCCCATCAATCTGGCCCCACATTGAATTGGAGCCATCGAAGACGACCATGACATTTTCATCTGCGATTGCGGGCGTCGCCGCGAGCAATGCCACTGATAACAGACCGGTGCGGAATTGTTTTGTTTTGATGCGCATCTCGAAATCACCCCATGGAACTGTCTTGGTTTACGCTAAGTCAAACATATTATTCGCGCTCCGCCAACATTGCGTGCGCGTGTAAGCGAACAATCCACATCGGTTCACATACCGTCTGTTAACAATCGCACAGCTTCATTGATAGTTTCTGAGATAAGTTCTCTGCCCGCTTGGGATCAAATACGTTGGTTGCAACTGCTATCGCAGTGTTTTTATCTGGAAATAGGGTGAGAATGGCATACCACATTGAATTTGAACCATTATGCCAGACAGTCGTACCCGCTTTGCCATTTTCTGGTACAACCCATCCAAGACCATAATCCCGTTCAATTGGTGTTTGCATCAATACGCAACTTTGCTGCGCCAAAAAATCGGGCATGAGCCCGTTGCAGGCACGGATATGGACATGACCCCATTCAACAAGATCTGCCATTGATAGATGTATTGTGCCTGCCGGGCCCATCCAAGGCGCATTGTCTGATCCGAGCACGCCGGGTTCGACTGCACTTTTGAAGCCAAAAATGCTCCGGTGTCCGCGCGGCGCATCAATCTCTTGCGGCGCGCCAAAACCGAGCGACGTCAACCCGAGAGGTTCCGCGATTTCAGAAATTATAAGATCTTCCCAAGTCTCGCCGGTAACCTCTTCAGCAATGAAGCCGGCCAAAACATAACCAATATTGGAATATGTAAATGTGCTTGGTCTACTTGCGAGTGGGGAGCCCCAAAAATCGGCCAATACCTTGCGTCGCCCCTCATAGGGCTTAAAGGCAAAAGTGGCCTTTAGGCTGGAGCGCGGAGGATTCGCAGCCACGCCCGCCGTATGGCTTAGCAATTGACGTAAAGTCGCTGTCCGCCATTCGGCATGCATATTATTGCGGTATTCAGGCAGATAGGTTTCAATCGGCGCTTCAAGTTCTAGAACGCCTCTGTCGACCAATCGCATAATAAGCGTTGCCGTGAACGATTTGCTGATAGAACCAATGTGCCAACGGGCATCCGGTGCCACATCAATCGCTCCATTCTTCACCGTAGGTCCAGCGGTCATAATTATGGGAGCTGTGTTTTCAGCAATATAGGCTGCAGCAATTGCAAAACGCGGTTCGGCCGAGGCCGCATCGTCAAACAGTGCCTTCAAATCGGCGTCCTGTGCCATTATCGGTCCTATTGCTAGCCATAGAAAACACGTCCAAGCAATGAGTTTCATTGGCAGCGACGAAATCTTGCTCATGCATCTTATGTGTTATGGCTAGATGCAGATTTCAACCAAACATTGGAGAATTCGTGTTCAACTCAACATTGGCAAATCGGTCGCTTCTGGAGAAGCGCCTGCAGCTGTGAGCATGCCATGCACTTGGCCTCTGTGATGAGTTTGATGATTGAACAAATGCGTAATACAGAGCGTGCTTGGTTTTTGGATGCGATCCGATCCGCCAGCGGGATACCAACCAACGACACCCGCCAAATCACTTTGCGCCAAATTAGAAGCCCAGGTTTCCAATGCACTGTCCCCCTGATTTCTCAGTTCCTTGAACTGTTCCCAATCCGATGGTTCAGTCAGTGAGGGCGCCAGCGTATCTTCTGGCCGTTCATTGCCTCCAAATCTTTCCAGCCAGAGTGCGTCATCCCAAAGAATGTGGTTCAAAGTTGCGGCAATGGAACCAAAGAACGCACCGCGATTGCGCCATCGCTCGTCATAGCTGAGCGTACTTGCAGCATTCATCAGAGAATTGTTTTGCCATCTGTTGTATCGAACCATGAGTTGGCAATATTCAACAGTGATCATTTCTCGCTCTTTCATCGAGTAGGTGGAATGCAATGCAAGATGCTCACATCAGGCATTCTGTCAATGATGCATATCTAACTAGCTGACTGCGGTTTGGCTGATCTACCTCCGCTTTGACTCAATATGCGCTCTAATATCTGGATGAATTGAGCGGTCAGGCGCAGCTTCCAGGGATCCAAGGCCAATGTCGTTTTTCATATGTTTGGACCAGTTTTCAATGTCACCTTTTTGTACTTTGGATCCGGCTGTTCCTAGCGTCTTTCGGTCTTTTATTCTTAAAAAACGTCGCAGTATTGCACGCAACATGACATCTTTCCCAATTTCGTGTACTTTATGGCTTGGAAAAATATGAAGGTTAGATGCCTTAGTTACCAATAGAAGAATTGTTCATGGCATAAGGAAATTTTATCGATGGTTCGGGTTTCGCTTCCACCTTTATCGGCGGTTCGGGTCTTTGAAGA
>JBCDFK010000248.1:0-4520 GCA_039178065.1 Pseudomonadota bacterium
CATGCTCGAACGCCCATCGGCTCTTTATGGTATTGATCTCAAATCCAACTATCAGGCTCAAGGACTCAAGCTTTCCAAACACTTTAGAGCAAACTAGAGAACGAGTTTACGGCTTTGCTTTTTTGAGCTCAGCGATTTCAGCGCGAAGATGTCTTAGTTCGTCGATAATAATCGTATTGTCATCATGAAGTGCTTCACGCGCTCCGGCAGCGTCTTCATCATGTTCTTTTTGCATCGCTGATACGACCACACCAATAAACAAGTTAAGCACCGTAAATGTCGTGCAGGCGATGAACGGAATGAAAAACATCCAGGCCCATGGGAATTGTTCCATCACGGGCCGTACAATGCCCATCGACCAGCTTTCCAGCGTCATGATTTGAAATAGCGAGTAAGCCGACGCGCCCAATGAGCCGAACCAATCTGGGAAATCGGCGCCGAACAACTTGGTCGCCATGACAGAGAAAACATAAAAGACCAGCGCCAGCAGCAGCATAATCGAACCCATGCCGGGCAAAGCGTTCAACAGCCCTCCGATCACTTTGCGTAGCGATGGTACAACTGAAACAAGACGCAACACCCTCAAAATTCGCAATGCTCGCAGGACTGAGAATGCACCCGCAGAGGGAACCAACGCGATCCCTACTACGACGAGATCGAAAATACGCCACGGACTTTTGAAAAACGCCGCACGATAAACCACAAATTTTGCAATGAGTTCTGCGACAAAAACCGCCAGAATAAGCTGATCAATAAAGATCAGGACTGACCCAAAATTATCCATAACGGCTGGATAGGTCTCAAGGCCAAGCGTGATTGCATTGATGAT
This sequence comes from Pseudomonadota bacterium, assembly GCA_039178065.1. Classification (GTDB taxonomy): domain Bacteria; phylum Pseudomonadota; class Alphaproteobacteria; order Rhizobiales; family Rhizobiaceae; genus Ahrensia. The sequence continues at coordinate 830 of JBCDFK010000248.1, forward strand.
GATCAGAACGACGATGGCTTGCTCAAACCGTGCATTTTCGATCAGATTTTTAAGTGCCGTCATTAATGGAAGCGCCAAGTTTGCATGTGGTCAATGTTGTCGGCTTCAATATGGATTCTTATCTATCCAATTAAAAGGTGCCTAGGGTGATTTTTCGTGGCGCGTATGTGGTGTTTTTTCCCAGCGATATGGGTCATAAATTAATTGATGCAATGCTCGCCATGCGGCGATCGAAATCGCGACCCAATAGACTGGAACCAAGAATTGTCTCGATCTTAGATAGCGGCGTGCTGTGCCATCGGTTGATTTCCAGCATAGCGCAATAAATCCGATATAAGCGCAGATAATTGTGAGCCAATCCACGATGGCAAGGCTGGTTATCCAAATATCGCCGGTGACATTTGAGGCGAACCAAATCGTAAGCACAATTGCCTTTACTAAAACAATTGGATGAAGAAGCGCTGAAACAATTGTGCCTGTGAGCAATATTTGCGTTATCACAAAGGCCGATAGCGACATGTTTGCCTGCAGTACCAACGGTTGCCTAATTTGAACAATCCATGTTTGCATCCAGCCTTTTAGCCAACGGGTTCTTTGCGGTAACCAGGTTTTGAATTCGGTGGGAGCATCTTCCCAAGTTGGGCGGGTGATCATGTCAGTGCGGTAGCCCTTTCGCCAAATGCGCAGTCCTAGATCCGCATCTTCCGTAACATTGTGTGGATCCCAAGCGCCAAGATCCAACAGTGCAGCTCTTCTAAAATGGTTTGATGTTCCGCCGAGTAAAATCGGAGCTCGAATACTGGCCAGCCATGGCAGCAGCCCTTTGAACAATCCAGAATATTCAAAGTGGAATAAAGCAGTCCAAAAATTGCGATGCGGATTGGCTGATACTAACGGTGCTTGCACGCAAGCAAGCTTTTCATCCGACGCCGTAAAGGCGGAATATGCCTCCAGAAGCTGTTCCGGATGCGGTCGATCTTCGGCATCATAGACTGCAATATATTTGCCGGTTGAAAATCCCAGCGCATAACATAGTGCCTTAGGCTTGGTCTGCGGATCGCTCTTGGGCACAGTAATAATCTCAAACCGCGCATCCAGTTCTTCGGCTTTTAGTGCATCGATTGTGGATTGATCAGTGGCCTCGCAGATAAGTTTTATCTCTAGCTTGGCGCGCGGCCAACGCAATGCCCGCATGGCTTTAATTAGATCAGGCACCACTTCTGCTTCGTCTAGAAGTGCAATCATCACACTGTAGATAGGTTTAGCTCTGTTGGATGTGGGCTCTATTGATTCAATTTTGTGTTTGCGATGGTGCAGAGTTGCCAGCAAGCGGAGCAGTACGCACGAAAAAAAGAACGACGAAACAATCAGATGTATGCCGAGCGCGGTCGCACTGGGTTGCAAACTGCCGAAAGCAACAATCAAACCAATCAATGTAATTAATATTGCGCCTTGCCAGGCATCAGCGCCGAACCTCGCCGAAGACAATGGTTCCGCAATTGCGAGACGATTCACGGCATCTTCTGTGAGCTCGGTTTCAATCTCTTTCGATATGACCGATTTCAAAATTGACGGTGATGTGAATGCAATTCTGTCCGTGCGCTCGGAGTCTGCGACCATTTTTTCCAATCGTCCGATCAATCGGGTGGATGGAGCAACAATAGCGCGCAGCGTTGAATTGCCGGTGTATCCCCAAACGATATTGTTGGGGTGTAACGCCGCAAGTGGGTCGCGGCTTTGCAGATATATTTTTTCGATCTCGTCAGTTGTAACAAAACGAACATCTAAGTGTTTGGCTAGCAACCGATAATATGTGGTCTGTTCCAGAGCGCCGAATGCAATCAGTTCATCAGCAGCAGTCGTTCCACATGCAAGAGCATTTCTGGTTGCTGTCTCGAGTAACTTGCTGGGAAAGCCAAAATCCAGCAAAAACGATGCGGACTCACATATGCGCAAATTTCCTTGCGTGTTTGCAGGATCCGATACTGCAGGGACCGTGTTGTTCTCGATGTTGGTGCCGCGTTTCAACTTTTCCAAAACCAACTATTGTTGATCAAAAAATAGGACGGAATTTTTGGGGCTGCTCATTGCTTTCAAACTTGCTACACATATTCACAACCAATCTTGATCCCAGTTAATTGATTTATATTGCGACAAAAATAAACAGTATAATTCATATTGATATTTTTTACGCATTTTTATACAAGAATAATAAAGTAATGAATTACCGATCGGCAAGAGTTTATTTCGCTAGACTATTTATTTTAATTTTGCTGTCTTTGCTGGGGGTAACGGTAAGCAGTGCAGAGAACACGCCGCGCTATTTTGATCCTGAGCTACGGATATCTGCGCCGCCGCTTTCAGGGCTACCGCGTTTGCGCTTTCTCACCAGTTTGGACTTTCCGCCATTTAATTTTGCAGATGCCAACAAACGCCCGACCGGTATGAATGTTGAATTGGCACGAGCGATCTGCGAAGTGCTCAACATTGAAGCGAAATGCGAAATTCAGGCGCTACCCTGGAGTAGCATCGAGGCGGCGCTGGTTGCCAAACGGGGCGAAGCCATTATTGCGGGCACGGCAATTTCAAACGCAAAGCGAGATGAATTTGGCCTCAGCTATCCCTATTTTCGATTTCCCGGACGCTTTTTGGCAAAGCGTGGGACAGCGCTTGGCGCTGGCGACACGCTGCAGAAAAGACTGGCGGATAAATCAATTGCCGTCGTTGAAAAATCTGCGCATGAGGCCATGTTAAAATCTTATTTCCCGACCGTGAAGCCAATCCCACTAGCAGATGCTCAAGCGGTATATAATTCGCTACAGGAGGGCGAAACTGAATTTGCATTTGTTGATGGTGTTTCGTCATCATTCTGGCTCAGCTCACCCGACGCCGCAAATTGTTGCTCTTTCGTGGGTGGGCCATACTATTCTGAAAAGTTTTTGGGTCTCGGCATGGCGGTGGTGACACGCAGCGAAGATGCATTGCTGTTGCAAGCTATAAATTCAGCGCTCAAATCCATCGAGGAAAGTGGAAAATATCAGGAGATATTCGAACGGTACTTCCCAAACTCTCCGCATGGCGACGGGTTCTAGACTTTGCGGAATGGAAGCAACAAAGCCCAAAAGAGATTAGCGGTTTTTGGGCCATCATAGTCATCGAGGCCAATTTTCATCTTGTCATGACCTGCGCTGGGTTGGTCGATGTAAGTGGAAAATAGGCGATCCCAAAACGAGAAATTGAAGCCATAATTGGAGTCGGTTTCCTTGTTGATCGTTGAGTGATGCACGCGATGCATGTCTGGCGTAACAATCACAGTACGAAGTACAGCATCCAGCTTCAGGGGCAGCTTCGCATTGGCATGATTGAACATAGCCATCCCGTTGAGCACAATTTCAAACACTAGAACCGCGTAGACAGGTACCCCGAGAAGCACGATAATCAGCGCTTTCCAGAACATCGATAATACTATTTCTAATGGGTGAAAGCGCAATGCAGTCGTCAAATCGAAACCCTGGTCAGCGTGATGCATACGATGAATGCGCCAAAGAATTGAAAATCTGTGGCTGGCCCAATGTTCCAGCCAAACAATGAAATCAAGAACGACAAAACAAAAAATGCCTACAGGCCAAACCGGCAAATCAACCAAATTGAAAAGACCAAAGCCCGCACTTTGTGCCCACAATGCCGTACC
>JBCDFK010000249.1:0-4486 GCA_039178065.1 Pseudomonadota bacterium
AGTGCATCGGGCGTAACATCGCGGCCGGTGAAGCCTGTTCCGCCAGTGCTTATCACAACATCGATATCATCGCGCTGCGTCCATGCTGTGACTTGCGATGCGATGGCACTTTCATCGTCTTTACATATAGCGCGGTCGATTAATTTGTGGCCGGCTTCCACAATACGCTGTGCTAGAACATTGCCAGATTTGTCATCGTCGATCGTCCGCGTGTCTGAAACCGTCATAACTGCAATTCCAACTGGAATAAACGGGCGTGTGTCATCTATGCGGGTCATATGCTCGATCCAGATGTTTTGGTTGCAACCACCCACCAATCGGGTTCGGCAGCGGCTATAGTCCGCGCTGCTATACTCGCTTCCACGGCACTCGCAAATACACCAAAACATGTAGCACCGGAGCCGCTTATGCGCGACATCATCGCACCACTTTGATCAAGTGCCAGCAGGCAGTCAGAAATTAAAGGGCATTGCTCAGTCGCGGCGGCCTGTAGATCATTTCTGGTCTGCTCACGAAGGAATGAAATAAGATTGGAGGATGATTCAGGATAATCCATAATTGCTGGGTTCTGTTTCTCTTCCAATGAAGCGAATATTGATGATGTAGAAATCTTCTCGCCGCAATTGATCAAAACAAGGTGCAAAGGCGGCATATCCGTAATTGTAGAAATTTCATCACCGATGCCAACGGCGCGCAGTGGTTTGCCGAACATGCACATGGGTACATCTGCGCCCAGCACTTCCGCCAATACGCTAGCGCTGGACTTTTGTGGATGATATCCAACGCCCCAATACTGATAGAGTGCCTTAAATGTCGCTGCTGCATCAGCGGAACCACCACCAATCCCTGCGGCAATAGGAAGGCGTTTCTCAAGACTAATATGTATCGGCGGTGCCTCTGTACTTGAATCAAGGGCAATTTCGCGCACATGATCGCGCGCCTTGGTGATCAAATTCTCATCAAGTCCACCCTGTTTTAGCGCGTCACCAAACGGTCCACTTACGCTGAAGCCATCGATAGCCGATTTGCCGATAATAATTGAATCACTGGCATGAATTGTATCGGCGAACACCACCAGCGTATCGAGTAAATGATACCCATCTGGGCGTTGACCTGTGATGTGGAGGGCCAGATTTATTTTCGCAGGCGCGTTCGAAAATTCCATTGAAGCCACTTTAGTGGCTCAAACCGATTTGAGTCCATACACCAAGCCTTACAGTGGTAAATGGAGCTGAGGGCTAACCGCCGTCAGAATTCGTTTCCTGATCAGTGTTCTCACCGCTCGTTGCCTGTGTATCGCCTAAATCTTCATCGACACTGCTCTCAGCAATAAAAGGCACGGAACCGGTGTTTGCAGCCTCAAGCTTGGTTTCAATCTTCACCATATCGACATCTTCAGGCTCCATATCCAGAACCTGGATCCATTGATATGCCGCTTCCAGTTTGCGCCCAACGCGCCAATAGGCGTCGCCCAAATGGTCATTGATTGTTGGATCGCGCGGACGCAAATCTGCTGCCCGTTCCAATGCTTCAACCGCCTCTTCAAACTGGCCAAGCCGGTAGTGAGCCCAACCGAGAGAATCGACGATATAACCGTCACGTGGGCGCATTTCGACGGCCTTTTCAATCATCTCTATGCCTTCATCAAGATTGATATTCATATCAACCCATGAATAGCCCAAATAATTCAATATATCTGGTTGGTTGGGAGAAAGCTCAAGCGCATATTTGAAGGTCTTTTCAGCCTGTGGCCATTGCTTGGTGCGTTCATAAGCAATGCCTAAGCGGTAGTGGAGAGGCCAATAACGATCATCAGTACGATCAAGATGATTTAGCGCTTCTTCATAAACCTCAATAACATCGTCATATTTTTGATCTGAAGCCAACACGCCGCCCAGCGCGATATATCCACCATAATCTTCAGGCGACTCAGCAACCAAACCGCGAAGCGTTTCTACCGCTTCCTCATTGCGATCCAGCCTTGATAGACCAAGCCCGCGCTGCAACGCTGCAGTTCGGAAGAGTGAAGATTCTGCGGGAACTCCGGAAAACAATTCAATTGAGCGCTCAGTTAGGCCAAGTCGGTCTGCAATAGCACCAAGCTCAAACAATGTTTGAGGCTCTGAAGGGTTGGTAGCACGCGCCATCTCAAGATAAATCGATGCAAATGTTTCTGCGCCATCTCGGTTTATGGCCGATCCAACATTTAGCAATATTTCTGAGGCACCATGGGCTGGCTTTTTGATGAAACGAATAACGGAATCTGTCGAGATCGAAGCAGATAGCGCCACCAAGGTCGGATTGTTCGGCGCAATCCCAAGCCCGCGTTCAATTATTTCTTTGGCTTCCAGCAAATCACCATTGCGCACCGAAAATCCAGCATAAGCTTCGATCATGCGCAGATAGGTTAGTGGCGATGCACTGCCACCCGACGCATTATTGAGCGCCAAATCAAAAAATTTGGCTGCTTGCTCATTTCGTCCCGCTGCATCTGCGATAAGTGCAGAATGGTAGAATTGAAACAGGGAGTACCAATCAGGTCCCTCAAGCGCATCAATCGTGGTAAGCGCTGTATCGGTATTGCTGGCTCCAAAATGCGCCCAAGCGGTAATGATGCCCGTTATCAGATTTTCGATATCATTGGGTTGGCTTAAGATCAGCAGCGGTTGCACAAGGTTAAATTGCTCGTTCCTTAAAGCGTCAACGCCAAGAGCTAGACGTGATATGCGCTCGATCTCCAGAACATCTTTTAGATCCTCAGCCAAAGGCAACGCTGCATCAAAGTCGCCATTGTTAATGTAAGCGATCATCAACTCACGTTTCAGGTCTAAATTATCAGGGTCAAAACGCAGGGCATTTTCATAGTAAAATGCTGCTGCACCGAAATCAAAATCGCGCAAAGCAGCCCCACCAGCCAAATAAGCGCCGGCAAAGGAATCAACCGAGTTGAAATTTGAGCCTTCTGACTCTTGAGCCAGCAATGGCGTGGAGAGTGTTGTTGCGCTGATAAGTAGTGCGGTCAACAAGGAGAAGCGTTTGCGCGCTATGGCCATAAATCGGTACCTATTGTGATTCGTAAGACGAATATAGCGCTCACAATGGCCGTTTAAAGGTGTAACGGCAATGGTTGTGGCCCGCGTTTGAATGCAATTTCAGTTTACGCGAGAGACACAAAACTCAACCACGTCAAGAAGAGCATTCTTCAAGGGCGATTGTTTGAAAGGCCCCAGCGCATCATGCGCGATCGCACCGAAGTGTTTTGCGCGTACAATTGTGTCCGTCAAAGCACCGTGCTTGGCCATCAGGCCGCGTGCATGCTCAAGCCTCTCATCGTCATGATTTTCACCCTCGATGCTTTCTTTCCAGAAAACGCGTTCCTCATCGGTACCACGGCGATAGGCAAGCAGTACCGGCAGCGTAATTTTGCCTTCGCGGAAATCATCGCCGACATTTTTGCCCAGATCCTTGGCATTGCCACCATAATCCAAAACATCGTCAACCAACTGGAATGCGAGCCCCAGATTTGTACCATAGGATTTCAGTGCAGAGCGTTCGTCGCGTTTTGCATTGGCAATAATAGGGCCAACCTCGGCCGCCGCTGAAAACAGCGCTGCTGTTTTCGCATTGATGACGGCGAGATACTCATCCTCAGTCGTCGCAAGGTTTTTTGCCGCTGCCAATTGCATCACTTCGCCCTCAGCAATGACAGAGGCTGCGGTCGAGAGCACGTCAAGCGCATCCATTGAGCCCACTTCCACCATCATTTTAAAGGCTTGGCCCAGCAAAAAGTCGCCGACAAGCACCGAAGCCTGATTGCCCCAAATCATGCTAGCTGTAGGTTTTGAACGGCGGCGATCGCTTTCATCCACCACGTCATCATGCAAAAGCGTAGCTGTATGCATAAATTCGACGCTTGTGGCGAGTTTAACATGACCATCGCCCTCATAACCGCACATCTCTGCTGCTGCCAATGTGAGCATAGGGCGCAAACGCTTTCCGCCAGATGAAATCAGGTGCCGCGCAACTTCTGGGATCATTTCCACATCCGAACCGGCCTTCGACAAGATCAGTTCGTTGACACTTTTCATTCCCGGTCCGCATAATTCAGTTAATGCGGATATACCGTTGCCTTTAGGTGCTTCATTAAATGATACAACAACGCCCAATGCACTTCTCCATCTTAATCGGCCCTACTTTAAATTCTCGATGAATGACGAGCAAGCGGCGAATTGGCGCGCTGAACAACACATTGTAAAACACTCGTGAACAAAGCGGACTTGTGATGGCTAAGCTATGACACTACTAATTTGATATGGAAGAACTTTTGCGCTCAAACAACATCATCACGCTTTCATTTGTGCAGTCCTTAATGCGCGATGCGAATATCGAAGTATTGTGGGCTGACCGCAATACAAGCACATTGGAGGGGTCCATAGGTGCAATACCACAGCGTATTCTGGTTAATGCTGATAGAATTACCGAAGCA
>JBCDFK010000250.1:0-4482 GCA_039178065.1 Pseudomonadota bacterium
AAACACTCGCATGAGTAGCGCGAAACCTAATTGTATTGGAGCGAATTCATGGCCGTATTTGATGGCTTTCTCGTTCGTAACTCTTTAGATGACAACGGCAGCATTCCGTCGCCAGGTTATCCATATTATTCTCCTGATCTTATTTGCCACGCGCAAGTAGCGAACCCTGGAACGATGTTCACTCAGGATTACGCAACCGATCCAAACCAACCAGTCGAAACTGGTTCGAAGGTAAATTATTTTTATGTTCGTGCGAAGAACCTGTCACAGAGTACGCTTTCAGGTCACTATATCAGCGTCTATCGCGCGAATGCCTCGCTGTTTATGCGACCGTCAATCTGGAAAAACAACAGATTGCAAACGCAAGATGGTCAGAAGTATGTTGCTCTGCCAACGACCGCAACAAACGCGATTGCGATTGGCAATAAGCCGTTTTTACTGGATGGGGTCGCAAGCACCAATTTTTGCATGATTGGTATTGCGTCCGCTTCACAAAACCCGGTGGTGCCACCCGATTTTGCGTCATACGATGCTTATATTACTTGGGTCCGGACAAATCAGAATATTTGTGGCCGCAATCTTCGTACGGTCCAAAGTTTTGCTGTGCGTACGTATGAACAACTTGATAATTTCTCTAACCCAGAAGCGGTTTCGGTCCCGACGCTTTTCAAGACAACCTTTGCAGGACCAGTTGCTGCAGGATCAACATTCGGAATTACCTGCGCGCCGCTTAACATTAGCACCTCATGGAAGATCGGGGACGGCCACGTCGAGACCACCTCGGGCATGACCCCTGCAATGTTCAACGGGAATGTCACGACTTGGGCCAGAACGCCAAATGGGCAATGGCCAAACGGTGTGTCGCTTAACACAGTGGCCTATGTAGGTGTCGGGGCCAGTAGTGCCGCCGCCGAATTTGCCGAGGTTGAGTGGGAAGATTTGGACGGAAACGCGCCAAAATCACTGGACGGAGCCCGGCCACACCTGGTTCAGATTGGCAATTGCGCCACCGTATTTTCTACAGCATAGGAGGCTTAAGCATGACATTGCCTCCAAGTTATGTAGCGCTGCAAGTCGATGAGATCGGAGCCGCAACTGCAACTGGCGATCTTGATATAGCTTTCAACAATGGTGACTATTCGATTTCCGCTTGGATTCAATATGACGGGTTCTCATCAAATGCGATCATAATTCAACGCGAAGGTGAATTCGTCTTTCGCACAACAGACAATGGCTTTGCTTTTCAGATTGAGGGCCGCCCACCGCTTACCTGGCAAAGCGCAACGGACTTGGGCAATGATTGGATAAATGTCTGCATTACGGTCAGCGAAGGCAATGCACGTCTTTTCGTAAACGGCGAATTTCAAAGCTACGTTGCGCTTGGAACCGGTAGCACAACAACACAAAACCCTTTGATCATGGGCACCGGTCTTCAGGGACTTATTCGAAACGTCGTTGTATACAACACCGATCTTGGCCCGGATCAGGTTCTTCAGTCGCAATTCAATCCGCCCTCTTCAAGTTTAGTGGCCGCATATTTTGATTTCACCCAGAATCCACCCGTAGATACAGGACCAAAACACCTGCCGATCAATCTATCATCGGGTGCGAAATCTGTGCGTGTTACCCCGTGTATGCAATTCACGCCGGGAAGCTTTGCTTACCCGATGCACGATCCAGACATAAACCCCGGTGGGCATAGCGTTGACAGTTATACTGTGCAGTCATGGATCTATTTACGCGAAAGCGCGCCGGTTCAATATGTGTTGGCCAATAGTGACTTGAATTCAGACACTGGCATGTCACTTTCTGTGGTCGAGACCGATGGCTCATTCAAATTGGTATCGAAACGCGGTTCAGACCAAAGCGGTGCCTCGGTTATCTCGAGCCAGACCATCGCACTAAGAACCTGGACAAATGTAGCAACGACATTCGATGGTGCAACACTGACGGTTTTTATTAATGGAACCGCAGTTGGTAGCAAGGCTTGTCCTCCGCTTCCGCTTATGAGAAATGCCGGCGATGTCGTCATTGGGGCCACATTCAGCGATACGATCGTCGGTGGGATTGATACAATCCAGGGCTGCATAAGCCATTTGAATGTGTGGAACTCTGCCCTGCCTGTAGCGCAGATCGTCCATAACATGACGGCGCATCCCGAAGGGGATCTGACCGCACTAACTGGAAATTTCAATCTCACATCAATCCCATCCCGCAATAGCGTCAACGGCCATCCCGTGGGTTTAGTGGGCGGTGCCCATGTTTTCCAACATGTGGCCAATAGCGTGGTGGGCGCCGAAGACGCCGATTTTGCGCGTGAAGTTGAAGCTGAGTATACCGCGACGCCAGAGATGTTGGCTCGTTGGCGCTCGGAAATTGATTTCGATGCGCACCGCGAAATGATGCGAGAGGCTTTGTCTGTCGCTCGGGCCAAAGATGCAGATCATTTCGAATCTGAGGAAGATCGACAGAAGATTCACGCGGCGTATGACGATGTCATGCGACGTGTAGAACTTGGCGATCATCCTGAGATGCCGCTTCTTTTTACACGGCACGAAGAAAATGGACGACGCTACTTGGTCGGCAATGATGGCGCCGGTAGTTTCGTGGCCTATGAGGGTGATGCAGCCGCGATCAGCGACTGCACGCTTTGGGAAATCCAACTTATATTTGTAGTCCTTTTTGGCATTCTCGATGCCTTGTTTGGGCTTAAAGCTTCGCTGTCACCGCGTGCGCGAAGCGTCATCGCGAAAATCCTTCTAAGCCCGCGCGTCGCAGCCTATCTGGCACGGGGAGGTGCAATAACCGCCGTAGGTATATTTGGGCTTATGTCAGCGATGGTCGCATCGGGACATATAAAGTCGCTTCTTTGGGCGCTCGTTGATATCGGCATTTGGACGTTCATTCGCGTGGTTGGACGTTTGGTTTTGGATTTCTTTGGTGTCGGAGCGGCAAGTGTGATTGCTTCGCTTGCCGCCACCGTTGTGACATTCATCTCGACCTATGCACAACGCCCGTCAAGCTGTGACCCCATTCCAAAAGTCACGCTTGCCAGTATCACTTTTAACCACGACCCGACCCATTCTTCGGTGGACGCCCTAAGCATTCGCAAAAGCGGGGCTGTCGCTGTGAAAATTCCGGAATGGACCCATGGAATGACCGATCCGATGGCATCGCCTGCAGCCTATGCCATCGATAAAGTGCGTTCAAAAACAATTACATTAGAAGCGTCTTTCACCATCGATACGCAGGCTGCAACAACTGTGCAGATACAGGCGCTCAACGGCGGAGTACTTGGGGCCATAGCGCCGGTGACAGTGAATTTTGTGAATGGCGTTTCGAACCCTCAGTTCGTTACGCTAAGTTTGCCAAACCATCAAATTGCAACAGCCGGAGTAAAGGCGCAAAACGCTTCTTGGACTTGGCAGTATAAAGTATCGACTGGCGGCTGGAATCCTATGACCACCAGCAACCACCGCATCTATACTGTGCTAAGCCAGCCCACCATGCCCTGGCAACAAGATGCAAACCCAGCCGAAACTCAACTCCCTTGGACCACCGCACTGGAACACGCATGTGCTTGGGCCGCAGGGAAAACAACTTCGGATGCTGTGCTCTCAGCGATCACTACGAAAGTGTATGAGTCACTTGGATTGACCTATGAAACGGTTCAGGGCGAAAGCAAATATACCGGTCCAAACGGTGCCGGCACACAGTTTGCATTTTATCTCACGCAATTCTTGAAGTATTTGAAGGGATCGGGGGGCAACGGAAAGGTCGTAAACTGCACTGATTGCGCCTCCATTGTCACCAGCTTTGCCAATCTGGTCGGTACCAACGTTCAAGCATCGATCATGCAGGACAATAGATTTGGCGACCCACAACAAGGCTTCAAATGTAATAAAATCCAGGCCATCGGAGATACAACTTGGCGCTATCCGTTTTCACCTAAAAATATCTTCTCTTATCATGAAGTGGTTTGGGAACCAGCCACCGGCAATTTTGATAATATCTATGATGCCTGTCTCAAATTCGATTCAGGCAATGATCCATGGAAATGGACTGGCGGCGGGACCCATGTGCCTGTGCTGCCGTTGAAATTCCCGTTTACGAGCCAACCCCTGCCAACGACATTGCCGATTGCGACGCCTTTCACTGCGCAAACCTACCGCGAGCGACTTGCCCAGAATTCTGCGGCAGGTATCGGCAAATGCATTCCGCAAGGCCCGATACCGCACAGCCAAAGTGGTAGAAGGATGGTAGAGTGACATCATGATAGGCGACGCAGAACATATCGAACTTATCAAAGAAATCTATAATTTCGCAAGCTGGCCATCCGCGGATGACGTAGAGCCGCGCCATATTTTACAATTGCAACGAGAAGAAATGCCACTTGCGTTTATCGAGCGGATCCCGTTCTTCCGAGGGTATCAAGATACCTATGGCGATATCAACGAACAGCTCTTGCTCATTCGTATCCAG
>JBCDFK010000251.1:0-4465 GCA_039178065.1 Pseudomonadota bacterium
GCTCAATGGCTTTGAGCAGCAGTCTAATCTCCTCGGCTCTATAAGCGACATCTTCATCGTCATCGCTGGGATGTAGGTGCAGATTAATTAGCGTGAATTTTTTCCAACCGGACTTAAAGCCGGTCGTAAACGGTGAGCGCTTGAGTTGTTTAATTCCAAGCGGGCTATCCTCAGTAAGGTCATCCCAAAGAGAAATTTCACCAGCCAGGCCCGATAGCTCAACCCGTGAGGTGTTGTAGAGATAGGCCGATTGTTCTCGATTGCCGTCTGTACCGTCCGTAATGTCAGTCACCAGATATCGCCATTTTGATCCCAATAAACGCAGTATTATGTCGATATCTTTCAACGACGATTTGATTTCCTGTATTGCAATGAGGTCGAACGCGTTCAGCATTTCAGCAATGTAGAAGTAAGCTTCGGGTAGCCTTTGTGTTGTGTGGCCGAATTCTTTCAGGTTCCAGGATGCGAGTAGTAAGTTTGTCTCGGTTTTCCGAGGTGGGATTTCAGATTTAACTGTATTTTTGATTCTTAATATGCCCTCGATGCAGCGCTGCTTTTCATCTGCACTCATATCTGGAAAAACACGAAAGAAGTCCCGCTTTTCAAAATCCTTTGCTGGGCGCAAATCGTTATAAAATGGCATGGTTTTTCTCCTCGCTACAGTCTAAGTTCAGATGATAACAATTGAATGACGGGAAGACCATGAGCGATAAACCGGCGGTCGATGATGTAGCCAAACACAATGCCAAAATGGCTAAAAAGAAAGCGGCGCGTGACAAGATAATGGCGACCAAAACCGATGAAAAAGGTTTGGTGATCGTTCACACCGGCAAGGGTAAAGGTAAGTCCACTGCGGCGTTCGGCATGATCTTCCGCAATATTGCCCACGGGCGTAAATGCGCAGTTGTGCAGTTCATTAAGGGCGGTATGTCGACGGGCGAGCGCGATTTAATCTTGGACAAATTTAGTGAGACCTGCGCTTTTCACACAATGGGTGAGGGCTTTACTTGGGAGACCCAAGACAAATCTCGCGACATTGAAATGGCGCAAGCTGCATGGGCAAAAGCCAAGGAAGAGATTCTGGACGAGACCAATCATATGGTTTTGCTTGATGAGATTAATATCGCCATTCGGTACGACTACATCGATATCAAAGAAGTTGTCGCATTCCTGCGGGATCATAAACCGGCTATGACGCATGTCGTTCTAACGGGTCGTAATGCCAAGGAAGAACTGATTGAAATTGCTGATTTGGTGACCGAAATGGAATTGATCAAACATCCATTTAGGTCGGGCATAAAGGCGCAAATTGGCGTCGAGTGGTAGCCAATAATTGCTTTGCATGCATGTCCGCAAAGGCGGATTATTTCATGATTGTTAACTATCTTGCGTTAGATTTTGCTGGATTACAGGGAGCGGTACATGAAAATCCAGCCGATCAATTCGATCGAATGCGCGCTACTCCATAACCGATATTCGCCAATGGCTGATTCCAAGTTGGAGTCGATTGTCGAGTCGCAGGCCAGGGCGGTTGGCTGTTCGGGGGAGGTCCACCATTCATCCACCAGAGCCGGTGTTTTAGTTTTTAATGTCGGTGAATATCTGGTTTCTGTTTCGCAGATTGACGAAGCATTGCCGAAGAATGGTTTTGGCGGGTGTCTCCCGCAACCTATAACCATCTTGATGATGCCTGACGCTGAGCATCGTGTTGATAGACATCGCGCACACACATTTGTCAGTATTTCAAGGCAGGTGCCAACTTCTGATGACAGGCTGGACATCAGTAGTGCCACCGTTGACCCGCTGGACTTCTTCCTGTCTGAAGATGCTCAGCGCGCAATGAAATTATGTTATTTGTTGGCTGACGCGCTGCATCGCAATAATCCAGCATCGGCCATTCACTGGTTGCCATCTGACCACCTTGTTTCGCCGCAAATGTTTGAGAATGCTGCCCTCGGGCCATCGTTGACACCGTTTTTCGTTCGTCCCTATTTGTATTCAAGTGCAGGCGCTATTGGCGATGGTAACCCAGTGGGTATGGTGGCCAACGGATCGCAGTACCTGCTCGGTAAACCTGTCATTTTTGAAGAGGCCGCGGTTGAATATCCATGGATGATACAACGTGTTTGGCAATTCATCGATAAAGCGCTTCGCGCTGATGTAGTGCCGGCCCATGGATCTGGGTTTAGTGTGGAAGATGGCGAGATAATTGAGGTCATTCATAAAGATCCCGAGCCAGTTAACCCCATGGGCTCGTTCACGCTTATCGCACGCAATGTGCCAAAATTTGGAATCACCGGTGCATTGCAATCCGTGTTGAGTGCGCCCGTCGATGTTGAGCCAAGCGGCGACGAAGATGTTGGCCAACTAGATGAAAATGATCCTATAGACTTGGCAATATTAAATGCCCTGCGTGCACGGGCGGAAGCGGATAAAGAAGCCGCAACCAGATTGCCTGCGGTCAAGGATCGCCGCATGGGGCCTCGCAAAACACATGAAGCAGCCTCGTTTGGACGCCGCGCAGCTTTTGGAAAGCGCTAAGCAACATAATCCCAAAGCAGTTTGGCGGCGAGCACTAGGCATGTGAAAACAAGCAAGGGCTTGATGAGCTTCGCTCCCTTGCTGATTGCCAATCGTGTACCTATTTGGGCGCCGATTATCTGTGCGATTCCCATTGCAAGGCCAACTTTCCAAACCACAGACCCAGCAATGGCAAATACGATAAAGCCGCCTAGGTTCGATGCAAAGTTCAGCAGCTTTGTGTGTGCCGTGGCCTTCAATATGCCGAATCCTGACAGGCTAACAAATGCCAGCATGAAAAACGAACCAGTGCCAGGGCCGAAAAATCCGTCGTAAAACCCGATAAGCGGGACAATTGTTACAACAAAGATAGATGGACGCATGCGCTCGGCGCGACTCTCGTCATCCAATCCGGGCTTTAGCCAGAAGAACAGCGCAACCGCGATGAGGAGGAACGGCAATATGATTCGAATATCGTCAGCAGGAATAATTGAGATCAGAAGCGCACCCAGTGCGCCGGCGCTTAGGGCAATTAGCGCCGGAAACTTCTGTTTCCAAAGGTCAACATGGCCTTTTAGGCCAAATGTCAGAGCCGCTGTACCGGCGCCAAACAGCACTTGCAATTTATTGGTCGCCAACGCTTGAAGCGGAGAGAAGCCGCATAGCAACAGCACCGATACTGTGATTAGTCCGCCGCCGCCTGCAATAGCATCAACGAAGCCTGCAAAAAACGCGGCGAGCACCAAAATTGCTACAATATCAAGACCATCAATCATTGCTCATTTCTGAGCATGGCTTCGAGTAACCTGCAAGTGCTAAGATTGTCACTCACGATTCGGGAGGAGCGCATGCCTGACAATGAGAAGCCAAGCCTGTTTGGTCATTTCAAGACGATGATTGAACGCGATAAGAGCGTCAGGTTGGTCGCCAATGACCCTGCGCTTACCGCGGAGCTATTACTCTTGTTTAGGATGATCTTAGCCGACGGACAGGTGAGGGAAAAAGAGCTTGAAATGCTGGAGCGTATCTGCAGCTCGGCATTCGGTATCAAGTCTGATGCCATTGATGGTGTGTACAAATATCTTCAAGATATTTCTTACGAAACTTCTGCAGAGCAGGCCGCGCAAATGTTTGGAACGCTCAGCGATGAGCGCCGACAGGAACTGCTCGATCATATGATATCGATCGCCGAAGCCGATGAAGAACTTGCTGCCAACGAAGTAAAATTGCTTAGCCGTACTGCGGAAAAACTTGGCTTTGATTTAAAGACGCGTCCGGCTGGGTAGGGCGTCCGCAATAAAGCTGTTCGATGTCGCTATTGCGATTGACGCGGAATGGGCGAAATACTAGTTTCTGTTTTGTTACCGGCAGTGCTCAAGTGGGCCAGAACGGGGTTTGTGAAGGTCGACTCAAACAGAGGACTAGATCAAATGCTGCCGCGCTGAATAAATGCCATTTGGCGCTTGTTCTGTTGGTAAATTATATGCACCAACAAGGACAGAAACATGCTTCGTATTATTCTCGCCACATCGCTCGCTTCGGCTGCAACATCAGCTCTTGCCCATCCCGGTCATATTGAAGCTGTTGCAGGCCATTCTCACTATGTTGCTGTTGGCGCGTTGGTGGTTGCGGCTGCAATTGCGGCTTACGCCTTTGGTAAGGTGAAGTCTTCTCGCAATGTTTGAAAACGCACCAGAAGGCAAAAAATACGGTGTGATGATTTGTGGCCACGGTAGCCGCAATCAGAATGCCGTGGGCGAATTTGCTAAATTGGCAGAGCGCATGCGCGAGCGTTTCCCGCAAGTGCCTGTCGATTATGGTTATCTGGAATTTGCCAATCCTGTGATTCATCAAGGTATTGACGCATTGAAGGCCCAAGGTGTGAACCATGTTCTCGCCGTGCCCGGTATGTTGTTTGCCGCCGGGCATGCTAAAAACGACATCC
>JBCDFK010000252.1:0-4457 GCA_039178065.1 Pseudomonadota bacterium
CGTCGCCGCTAAATCGGCTTAATTGACGTTTAGCCCAACCATCTGCGCACAAATGGGGTGGTCGATTAATGACAACAAAAAAGCCTGCTGAAAACGATGTCGTAGTTACTGGCATCGGGTTGGCGACGGCGTTGGGCGTTGGCGCTCAAGCTAACTGGGAAGCCTTGTCAAATGGTGCTGCGCCGATTTTCGATAGCGAGCGCTTTGCCCCCTACACAGTGCATCCACTGCCAGACATCGATTGGACCGAGCAGATCGTAAAACGCGATCAACGCCAAATGGAAACTTGGCAACGGATCGGCACCTATACTGCGGGCCTTGCGCTTGAAGATGCCGGTATGAAGGAAGTGCCCGAATATACATCGACTATGGACATGATTGTCGCTGCGGGCGGTGGCGAACGCGATGTAGACGTCGACGCCCTGATCCTCGCAGAAGCAGCAGACCAAAGCGTCGATAAGGGCATATTGGTCAATGAAAAGCTGACAACTGAGCTGCGCCCTACGCTCTTTCTGGCCCAACTTGCAAATTTGCTCGCGGGCAACATCTCAATTGTGCACAAGGTTACCGGCTCTTCACGCACATTTATGGGTGAAGAAGGCGCTGGCATTTCAGCCCTCAAAACTGCGGTCGCTCGGATAAGTTCGGGGCAAAGTACGCATGCGTTGGTTGGCGGTGCTTACAATTGTGAACACCCCGATATGCTTCTCGGGCATGAAATGAGTACTCATTTGTTGCGAGGGCATTGGTCTCCCGTATGGCAACGCGATAATTCTGATGGCGGTGGGCTCGTTCTAGGTTCAGGCGGTGCATTTTTGGTGTTGGAAAGCCGAGAACATGCTGAAGCACGCGGCGCGCGCATTTATGCCGTGCTCGATGGTGTATTCGCAGACCAAGGCTCTAGCGATGCGCAATCTGCCAGCAATCGCCTCAACGCTCTATCTACCGAAGCTGGGCTTCAGCAAGTAGATGTGCTTGTCTCAGGTGCGTCGGGCGCGAAAAACGCTACCAGCATTGAGAAGAATTTTCTCACCTCCACGTTGAAAAATGTGCCTGTGCGCGGGTTTTCATCTGCCATCGGGCACTTGCATGAGTCGCAGTTTCCAGCCGGTGTCGCCATTGCTGCATTGAGTCTGTTTCACGGAGAGAACGCCGACCAGATCGATAGCCGCTTTGAGAGCCCTTCTAGTAAAACTCCAGAAACAATCGGCGTGTTGACGATCGGCTACGAAGAGGGTGAAGGCGTTGCTCATTTGTCAAAAGAGCGGAGCGAAGCACAATGACTTCATTTGTTGACAAAAAAGGTCGCCCGATCGTCGCAATAACCGGCGCTGGTATCGTTTCATCACTGGGTCAGGGCAAACAGGAAAACTGGGATAAACTGGTCAATGGCCAATCGGGCATTCACAGAATAGAGCGTTTTCCCACAGATCACCTCAAGACCAGCATTGCTGGTACTGTCGATTTCATGACGGACCCCGATGAAGGTTCTCCAGCTCTTACCTACGCATTGGCAGAATCCGCCGCCCTAGAAGCCATAATACAAGCGGGTCTTTCAACGACTGAGTTTGGTGGTCCGTTGTTTTTAGCAGCGCCGCCCGTCGAACTAGAGTGGCAACACCGGTTTAAGCTGAATGATGAAGGCGCCGCCCTGTCGAATGAGATGCAAAGCTACGATCGGCTTCTGCTTGCGGCACGTAGCTCAAATCACCAGGGTTTTCTGCCTTCTGTCAAATTTTCTTCAACAGCGAAACGCTTGCAAGAACGTATCGGCACACGCGGACTGCCCATCACACTATCAACCGCTTGCGCATCAGGCGCCACAGCGATCCAAATGGGCGCAGAAGCTGTGCGACGTGGTGAAGCTGACCGCGTTTTGGCCATAGGTACAGATGGTTCGGTAACTGCTGAAGCGCTCATCCGCTTCTCGCTTTTGTCTGCGCTTTCAACGCAAAATGAAGACCCTACCCTCGCCTCCAAACCGTTCTCTAAGGATCGCGATGGTTTTGTGATGGCGGAGGGCGCCGGTGCTTTGGTTCTTGAGCCGCTGGAGGTAGCGACCGAACGGGGTGCTGAGATTATCGGTATATTGGAAGGCTGTGGCGAATGCGCTGATGATTTCCACCGCACGCGTTCCAAACCTGATGGTTCGCCCGCGATCGCCGCTGTAAAAGCGGCGCTTGATGATGCAGGCGTGAGTGCTGCTGATGTCGACTACATAAACGCACATGGAACATCGACGCCAGAAAATGACAAAATGGAATGTCTATCGCTCACATCAATTTTTGGCGAAGGCTTAGGCGGCACGCCCATTTCATCCAATAAGTCAATGATTGGCCACACGCTAACCGCTGCCGGCGCAATTGAGGCCGTATTTTCGCTTTTGACTATAGAAAACGGCATGTTGCCACCAACCATTAATCACAACAATCCAGACCCAACAATTGAGGCAGATGTTGTGCCCAATCAAATGCGGAAAATGGATGTGAACAGAGTGCTTTCCAATTCATTTGGCTTTGGCGGACAAAATGCCTGTCTTGTCATTGCGGGCAAACCTGCTTAGAGCCTGACAATACCATTCACTATTGTAGGGGTGCATATGCGCGCGCTTCAGCTTACCGGCGACCGAAAACTCGAAATACAAGACGTCGCCCCACCGCCGCCGCCCGGTCAGGGCGAAGTTCAATTGCGCGTTCAAGCCGTTGCTCTGAACCATATCGATGTTTGGGGATGGCGCGGTATGGCCTTTGCCAAACGAAAACTTCCCCTGACAGTAGGTGCTGAAGCATCGGCAATCGTGGATTCTGTCGGACCCGGTGTTTCAAATCTCCTGCCTGGTCAATTGGTTTCAATATTCGGTGCGCGCACCTGTGGTCTATGTCGCCCGTGCAAGGAAGGCCGAGACAACCATTGCGAAAATGTCGCCGGTGTTCACGGGTTTCACATAGATGGTTACGCCCAAGAACTGGTGAATATGCCAGCGCGCAACCTTGTGCCGGCTCCCCCCGGCGTTGATGCGACCGGCGCGGCCGTGGCGCCCATCACATTTGGCACATGCGAACATATGCTTTTCGACAACGCTAAACTTGAACCGGGTGAAACCATACTCATTCATGCGGGCGGCTCCGGTATTGGCTCAGCTGCCATTCAGCTTGCGAAGAAAATGGGATGCACAGTGATAACGACGGTTGGATCTGATGCCAAAATTGAACCTGCTAAAGCACTTGGTGCCGACCACGTAATCAATTACCGCGAGGATCGCTTTGAAGGTGTCACACGCAAACTGACCAAGAAAAAGGGAGTTGATGTGGTGTTTGAGCATGTCGGCGCCGACACTTGGGCTGGTTCAATGCTCTGCATGAAGCGAGGTGGCCGGTTGGTCACCTGCGGTTCGACATCCGGCGTTTCAACCTCAATCAATTTGATGATGCTTTTTCAACAGCAACTGCGGTTGATTGGATCATTCGGGTGCTCAATGAAAAATATGGAAGACGCGATGCAAAAAATGGCGCGCGGTCTTGTGCACCCGGTTGTTGACACTGAAGTGGACTTCGAAGGAATTGGCAAAGCGTTGGAACGAATGGAAACACGGGATGTATTTGGCAAAATCATCCTTCGGGTTGCCCAGTAGGTAAGACTGCATGTCTTGGAAAGTCACTGCATTCAAACTAGGCGGAAGAGCGAGAAAAGTTCGGTACTGGCTTGAAGCACAAGTGAGTTTCGCAGTACTCGGCTTGTTGCAGCTATTGCCTATGCAAGCATCAATCTCGCTAAACGCGAAGCTGGTACAGTTCATTGGACCATATTTGAGCCGACACAAAATCGCTCTAGAGAATTTGGAGCGTGCATATCCTGAAATGAGCGCAGAAGAGCGCGAGGCCATTGCTAGATCGATGTGGCGCAATATGGGCCGCTTAATGGCAGAGTACGTCTATCTTGACCGCTTGTTTGATTTTGATCCGGAAGCGGAAAATACCGGTATCGTAGAAGTCGAAGGTGAAGAGCTTTTCCGCAAATTGCAGGCTTCAAACAAGCCATATGCCTTTTTCACCGGCCATATTGGAAATTTCGAACTGCTTCCGGTTTGTGCAGCCACATTCGGCCTAGAAGTGACGGCCTTATTTCGCCCGCCCAACAACCCGTATATCGCTCAAAAACTGCTTGCTTCGCGAACAACCAATATGGGGCATCTTGTGCCATCACGTACTGGCGCAGCATGGGGCCTGGCCAAAGCGATTGATGATGGAAAATCAATCGGTGTGCTTGTTGACCAAAAGTTCGCGCGCGGCGCCGAAACAACGTTTTTCGGCCGTCCCTGCCTGACCAACCCACTGTTACCAAAACTCGTACGAAACTTTGACATACCGGTACATCCGGCGCGCTGCATCCGTATCAGTGGTGGACGATTTAAACTTATTCTTGAAGATGAAATTCAATTTCCACACGATGAAAATGGC
>JBCDFK010000253.1:0-4429 GCA_039178065.1 Pseudomonadota bacterium
CGCCAATTTGTTTTTGACAACCTTGATACGTGTTTGGTTGCCAACAACTTCATCACGGTCTTTAACGGCACCAATACGGCGAATGTCCAAACGCACTGATGCATAGAATTTAAGAGCATTACCGCCTGTTGTTGTCTCAGGCGAACCAAACATCACACCAATCTTCATACGGATCTGGTTGATGAAAATCACCATTGTATTGGAACGGGCAATAGAACCAGTCAATTTACGCAATGCCTGGCTCATCAAGCGCGCCTGAAGACCAGGCAATGAATCACCCATCTCGCCCTCAATCTCAGCACGTGGCGTCAAAGCGGCAACAGAATCGATAACAAGGACATCACAGGCCCCCGATCTGACGAGCGTATCTGCGATTTCCAGCGCTTGCTCACCATTGTCAGGCTGAGAGATAAGCAGATCTTCAAGGTCAACACCCAATTTACGGGCATAAACCGGATCCAGCGCATGCTCAGCATCAACGAATGCGCAAATGCCGCCATTCTTCTGCGCTTCTGCAACCGTATGCAGCGCCATTGTGGTTTTACCTGAACTCTCTGGGCCGTAAATCTCAACGATACGACCTTTGGGTAAGCCGCCAACACCAAGCGCAATATCAAGAGAAAGCGAACCGGTTGGCACCGTTTCAATCTCAACAATCTTATCATTAGCACCAAGGCGCATGATTGAGCCCTTGCCAAAAGAACGTTCAATCTGCGCTAACGCAGCATCCAATGCTTTAGATTTGTCCACCGATTTTCCCTCAACCAAACGCAAGTTGTTTTGTGCCATCTTATCCACCCTTATGGTATCGCACATAGCCGTGCAAATATTCAATTCTGTTTTGTTTGTACCTTATTTGTTCTATTTTTGCAATATTAATAAATCATTGATTATGAAGAATAATATGATTTTGTTCTATTTTTGTATCGTTCCGCACAATTGTGCGCAGAAATATTTCCAATATCTATTGGCGCGCAATGATGAGAGAATCGCTTAAACCTGTTCAAGTATTGTTTCTACGGAAGGGATAAGTGTTGCTCGATCTATTGGCCATTGGCGGCGCACATATTGACCGTGCGGCACAATTGTTGGAACCGCACATTGCAGGGGCATCCAACCCTGCGCATCTAGATGAAATGGTTGGTGGTGGCGCATTTAATGCCGCGCGCAACGCAAAAATGCTCAATGCGGGTTCGATTGGAATTATGTCGATTCGTGGTGGAGATGGCGCAGGACAAACCGTCGAAGATGCGATTGATAAGGCGGGGCTCGCTGACTTAAGTGGCACATTTATGGATCGGAGTACGCCGACCTATACGTCAATTTTGGACGTATCCGGTGAGCTCATTACTGCCATCGCCGATATGGCACTTTATGAAACAGGCTTTGACAGACAGGTAAAACGCCTTGAAGGACGAAATGAAATTGCGGCGGCCAAGCACATATTAATAGACGCAAATTTGCCGAGCACGGCAATTGAGAGTGTTATTAAAGCGGCTACTGGTCCTGCGTTCGCAATGTGCATCTCTCCCGCCAAGGCAAAGCGATTATTGCCATTCATCGACCAATTTTACGCCGTTTTCCTAAATCGTCGTGAATTGGCCAGCTTAACTGAGGACGCAGCAGTCGAGGAACAAATTGCTTCCTTGGCCAAAATTGGCACTCAACGCGCTGTGATTACAAATGGTGCTGAGGAAGTGCTGGTGTTGGAAAATGACGAGACTATCGCACTCGGGGTGCCGAGTGTGGAACGGGTGGTCGACGTTACCGGCGCCGGCGATGCGCTCACCGGTGCTACTATTGCGTCGATGATGAGCTTTCCCAATCTTTCGCTCAGGGATTGTGTTACTTATGGCATCGCTGCCGCACAAATGACCTTGCAATTCAAAGGTCCCGTGTGCAATTCGATTGCAACCTCTGAATTTGAAAAACTGCGCAACACTATACTTGCTGCACAAACCAGCTGAGCAATCAAAATATGGAATTGATATTCACACCCGCCGTTGAGCAAGCATTGCGCGAAGGTGCGCCGGTGGTTGCACTCGAATCCACTATCATTACCCATGGTATGCCCTACCCTGAAAATTTGAAGATGGCGCGCAGTGTCGAAGCCATTATTCGTGAAGAAGGAGCAACGCCGGCAACCATCGCGGTTTTAGATGGCGCACTTCATATTGGCTTAAGCGATAGCCAAGCCGAAGCATTGGCACAAACACAGGGCGCTATGAAGCTTTCGCGCGCTGATTTGGCATATGCCATGGTTCAGGGCTCAACAGGCGGCACCACAGTTGCGGCAACAATGATGGCCGCACATGCGGCGGGCATATCAGTATTTGCAACCGGCGGCATTGGCGGTGTTCATAAAGATGCAGAAACCAGCTTTGATATTTCTGCAGATTTAGATGAATTGGCACGTACGCCAGTCACGGTGGTAAGCGCCGGTGCAAAAGCTATTTTGGACATTCCAAAAACCATGGAATCTTTAGAGACGCGCGGTGTCCCTGTTATTACATTCGGTCAAGATGCCCTACCCGCATTCTGGTCACGTGATAGCGGCATGAACGCGCCACTGCGTATGGATACCGCCGATGAAATTGCGGCATTTATGTCGTTGCGTCGCCAACAAGATGCATTTTCGCATGGCGGGATTCTGATTACCAATTCCGTTCCAGCTGATTCTGAAATCCCATTGAGTGAGATGTCTTCTCTTATCGCGCAAGCCCAGCAAGAAGCCGCAGACAAAGGCGTATCAGGCAAGGATGTTACACCATGGCTGTTGGGGCGAATCTTAGAAATTTCAGACGGCAAAAGCCTTGCAACCAACATTGCACTGGTGAAAAACAATGCAAAACTGGCGGCTCAGATCGCTGTGAAATTCGCGTAAACGCCTGAAATACGTGCTTTATTGATGACGTGTGCGCTGGCGCACAGTGATATTGTACCACCATAGCTAATCTCCAATCATCAGCAACGGACACCCCGCTGCACAATTAGGAGACCAGTTATGAAAACGATCACAATCAAATCTACCTTTGCAGCAATTATCACTGCATCAACTCTCATCACAACCGGCGTTGCACCTATGAACACTGCACATGCTGGCGGACCAGGCGGACCTGGCGTTCTTTTACCCGGCGGCGGTGGTTCACCTTGTATTACTAAGCCATGGTTGTGTGGTCCTGGTGGCGTCATCAAAGTTCCGCCAATCGTTCCAGTACCACCTCTTCCACCTGCGCCACCTGCGCCACCTGCGCCAAGCGCTGGCCTAACTGATGGTCAAAAAGTTGGCTTGGGCATTTTAGGTGCACTCGCAATCGGCGCGGTGGTTGCTAATTCTCGCAACCAACAAGTTAACCCAGGCCCATTGAACAACCACCTTAACTACTGCAATGCCAAGTACAAAACCTATGATGGTGAAACAAACACATTCATGTCGAATGCCGGCTACCGCAAGCCTTGTATCTCACCATTCTTGAAGTGATAGCAGGCTCCCTGCACTGCTCCCTCCTCAGGCAGTGCTTGCCTGTTCCTCCGGGCCTCAACGTCCGGAGGGATTTGCATTTACGAGAAATGCACTCAACTGCAACTTAAGCTTGATCGCTCCTGCCTTTCATTGCAGGGTACTGTTCTGGCCGCTCGATAATCGAGGCACAAAATGCGTACTCTTTCTTCATTCTCACTTTTTAAGTCACTCAACGACGATCAAGATAAGCGCTTCTCTGCGCGCTGTTTGCTGACATCGAGTAACCCCAATGAGATGGTTGTCGACTTCGAAGACCCCAGTGATGATCTGTTCTTGATCATTTCCGGCAGTGTGCGCGTTATTTTGCGAATTTCTACTGGTCGTGAGGTCATATTAGGTGAGTTTTCAGACGGCGAGTTTTTCGGCGAACTCTCAGCCGTTGATGGCGAAACTCGCTCGGCCAATGTGACGGCAATGGTCAACTCTAAACTGTTGCGAATGCCGCGTAGCGTGTTTCTTGAAATTTTGCGGGATGTTCCGGACGTGGCGCTCGATTTGATGCAGTCCATGAGTAGTCTTATACGCGAACAAAATACGCGCTTAGCCGAGCATACGTTTTTGGCAGCCAAATACCGATTATATGCAGAATTGTTGAGGCTTTCTCGACCGCGCAAGGGGCATGGGGATCAGCGCTCCATAACACCGCCGCCGATACAACAGAGCCTTGCCGAGCGCATTGGCTGCAGGCGCGAAGTCGTTAGTCGCGAAATTGCCAAACTAGAGCGTGCAAATATCGTTGAAAGAACACGTGGTGCACTTATTTTGTCTGACGTTCGAACGCTAAACGCCCGGTTATCAGAAGGTTGGAATGCGGGTTCCGACTAGTATTAAAAATTGTATTTTTTAATATTACCCACCGACTTTCTTGCAATTGACACATTTAAGGACTACGTGGTGCGCATCGAA
>JBCDFK010000254.1:0-4425 GCA_039178065.1 Pseudomonadota bacterium
AATCCACGAGCTGATGATCAAAGCCGCACCGCTCATATTGATAGCAACTGGGCTATCGGTTTGTTTTTTATCAAATAATTGGAATATTGGTGCGGAAGGCCAGTTCATTTTTGGCGCGATTGCTGGCTCGATATTGCCAGTACTTTATCCAGGTTTTACCGGTCCCTTGGTTTTGCCGTTGATGCTCTTCATGGGCATCATGGGAGGTGCGGCTTATGCGACAATTCCTGCTTTCCATAAGGTCAAATTCAACACCAATGAAATTTTATCTAGCCTAATGTTGGTTTATGTCGCCCAGCTCATTTTGGACGCGTTGGTGCGCGGGCCTTGGCGCAATCCTGAGGGTTTCAATTTTCCCGAAACGCGTAGCTTCCACCAAGATGCAGTGTTGCCTGAAATTCTCTTCTCCTCGGGCCGCGCCCATTGGGGAATCGCTTTTGCAATTATCATTGCGATTGTGATGTGGTTTGTGCTCAACAAGACGTTAAAGGGATTTGAAGTCCGTGTGATGGGGCTAAGCCCCAGAGCAGGGCGTTTCGCAGGTTTTTCAGCGAACAAAATGGTTTTCACATCATTTCTCATTGCTGGCGGCCTTGCAGGCCTGGCTGGCATCAGCGAAGTGTCGGGAGCCATTGGTCAGCTTAGACCTGTCATATCGCCTGGCTATGGTTTTACAGCTATTATTGTTGCATTTCTGGGTCGATTGAATCCGTTGGGAATCATTGCAGCTGGCCTGATCCTCGCATTGTCGTATTTGGGTGGCGAAGCCGCTCAGATATCACTCGGTGTCTCCAATAAAGTGTCATCCGTGTTCCAGGGCCTTTTGCTTTTCTCAGTGTTGGCTTGCGACACGCTCATTCACTACAAAATCAAACTGGTGCGCCCGGCCGCCACGAAAGTGGAGGCATAGATGGACATCGCAATTGCAATTATATTGACAGTGGCAACAGCCGCAACGCCGCTTCTTATCGCCGCGCTCGGCGAGCTGGTTGTCGAACGCTCAGGTGTTCTAAATCTCGGCGTTGAGGGCATGATGGTCATGGGCGCAGTAACTGGGTTTGGGGCTGCACAACTGACAGGTTCTGCATATGTTGGTGTTCTTGCTGCCATAATCTGTGGAGCAGTCTTTTCGCTTCTTTTTGCGGTTCTCACGCTTTCACTCGCAACCAACCAAGTGGCGACGGGTCTATCACTTACCCTGCTTGGGCTTGGCGCATCGGGAATGATTGGAGAAAATTTCATAGGATTGCCCGGGATAAAGCTGCAGGCAATCACTATTCCCATCCTATCCGACATACCAATCATTGGCCGGCTGCTGTTTGCACAGGATGCTATTTTTTACATCTCAATCATTCTGACCATTGCCATTTGGTATTTTGTGTTCAGAACGCGCGCTGGACTGACACTTCGTTCAGTCGGTGACAACCATGGATCCGCCCATGCGCTTGGCATCAATGTTCTCAAAGTGCGTTATCTTGCGGTGATGTTTGGCGGTGCCTGCGCCGGTTTGGCCGGAGCCCATCTGTCGCTTGTCTACACCCCGCAATGGACAGAAAACATGACAGCGGGCAGGGGTTGGATAGCCTTGGCGCTTGTTGTTTTCGCCTCATGGCGCCCACTACGCATTGTTGCAGGCGCCTATCTGTTTGGTGCTGTCACCATTGCACAATTCCATGTCCAAGCGCAGGGCATCGCAATTCCATCACAATTGCTGTCCGCCTTGCCTTATATTGCAACAATTGTCGTTCTGGTCTTGATTTCCACGAATAAGCGGATGACGATGAAAAACACACCAGCATCGCTGGGTAAGCCATTTGTGCCTGATCGGTAGGTTAAAACGGGTTCGGCAATCTATGCCACCGCCAATCGGGCTGAATATTAGTAACGAAACTTTGCGTACAGGGGTACATTTATGAAGATCATTTCGAAAACACTTTTAGCTGCTGCAGCAGCTACAATGCTCGCTGGCAATGCTGTAGCAGCAGATGCCAAAGCTTGCTTTGTTTATGTCGGACCAATTGGCGATTTTGGATGGAGCTACCAGCACCATCAAGGGCTTCTTGCTGTTGAAGAAGCCTACAGCGATAAGGTTGAAACAGCCTATTTGGAAAGCGTGCCAGAAGGTGCGGATGCAGAACGTGCGATTGAGCGTTTTGCACGCTCCGGCTGTAATGTAATTTTCACAACATCATTCGGCTACATGGACCCAACCAATAAAGTTGCCGCTAAGTTTCCAGATGTGAAATTTGAACACGCGACTGGCTATAAGCGCGAAACACCAAATGTCTCAACTTACTCTTCCAAGTTCTACCAAGGCCGTTACATACAGGGTCAAATTGCAGCGAAAGTTTCTGAAACTGGCACCGCCGGTTACATCGCTTCATTCCCAATTCCGGAAGTTGTTCGCGGCATCAACTCTTTCATACTAGGCGCTCAATCCGTAAACCCAGACTTCAAACTGAAGGTAGTTTGGGTGAGCACATGGTTTGATCCAGGCAAGGAGGCCGATGCAGCTAAGTCCTTAATTGACCAGGGTGTCGATATCTTGACTCAGCACACAGACTCCACAGCACCCATGCAGGTTGCTGAAGAGCGCGGTATCAAAGCGTTCGGTCAGGCATCCGACATGATCAACTTCGGCAAAGAAACTCAGCTGACTTCAATCATTGATGATTGGGCACCTTACTATGTCGAGCGCGTAGGCGCAGTACTAGATGGCTCTTGGGAAAGCCATGACGTCTGGGACGGGCTTGCAGAAGGCCATGTCGCAATGGCCCCATACCTCAACATGCCTGATGATGTTGCAGCGGCAGCCGCAGCAACCGAAAAAATGATCAAAACTGGTGAATTGGAGCCCTTCACCGGACCGATCACCAAACAGGACGGCTCTGCTTGGCTTGCCGATGGTGAAGTTGCTGACCTGGGCACGCTTCTGGGCATGAACTTCTATGTCGAAGGTGTTGACGATCAGCTTCCGCAATAAAAACTAAATAAGAGCTTTTGAAACGCGTCGCAGCAATGCGACGCATTTTTACGTTGATTGGGGGTTGAGTGAAATTTCATACAATCCCATCTCGTGCATTGCGCGTCGAACCAAAAATCCAAAAAACAGCAATACGAATATAGGTGCAGTGGAAATGCCCATTGGCATGAACAAAAGTACAATAATTGGCGACATATAGACAATTGCAAGGATTGTCTTTTCGTAACTTAGAAATTCGCCCCTTAGTCCAAAGCTGGCCATAAATGCGATTGCGGGCGCTAAAATGAACAAATCATAGTTGAGACTGAATGGCGTAACGATAAGCGACGCACAGAGTAAGACTGCGGCCTTTATCGAAAAGGGAATATGGTTTCTTGGCATCCATACCACAAATGCGAAAATCGTTACTCCAAACGCAATGCTATAATGGATTATGCTAGCGAGAATATCCGAGAACCCAAGAACACGGAGTGCGGCATAGGTGGATATCATCTTTTCCCACGCTACCATGCCATGACGCATAGTCTCGACGGCATACTGACTTTGAGCAAAGAAGATGCTCCAAATATCAGCGCCCAAAACTAAAGTTGATACAACTATGAGTACGAACAGAGTAGCACCAGCCGCGACTATGCTTCTCCAATAGCCACCGGCAACTAGTACAAATGGTATGAGTAAGCCAAGCTGCGGCTTGTAAGTGAGTAACCCGAACAAAATGCCTGCAAATACTGGACGACTGGGGAGCAAAAAAAGCGCTCCACCAAACAATGCAGCACTCAAAAACGCGTTTTGACCATGAGCAATAGTGAGAAATGCGGCTGGAAACGCTAATGCGAGAACAAACACTTCCTTCGGTAGCGCCGTGATTTTTGCTAGAACAAAAACCGCAAACCCAAATGACAATACCATCCATGCGATCAATGCTGCATAAAAAGACAGGTGCCCAAATGGCATCATGTAAACAAGGAAATGGGGAGGATAAAAGAAAGCGAAATAGCCGCTGGTAGGGAATAGGCTTGTCTGTAAAGGCTCAAACAGTGATCGATCGTATGGGACGTCCGGACGACCGGCTAAAGCTTCGCGTGCTGCGGTCCAAAAGCTAACAAAATCTGAGCCAAATGGAGAACCATTAGGAAGTAAACCGCCATTGGTAACGAGTACATATACCGTTGCTGCAATCGTCAAAAGCAATATTATAGCGGGATAGGCCAGCAATCGCTCTCTTTCCAACCAATCACCAAATGCAATCGCGGTTACAATTTTCCTCATAAACGCAGCCTTTCAATCCATCAATGACTGCAAAAATAGCGCAGACTATTTTACGGTGTGTAAACAAACTAAATAACGAGCTGCATTGCCGGATATATCACTCGCGTTGATGAACAAACACATAGTTCTGAACAATCTGCTTCGAATAGGAAATCGCATAGAATGAAAATCGT
>JBCDFK010000255.1:0-4420 GCA_039178065.1 Pseudomonadota bacterium
GATTTGTTTACGAAAACAAATCTATTGTCGCGATCGATTTCTTGGAAATGGATCAGATGCCTGGTGTCCACATTTTTCAGAAAGACTTTTTGGATGACGACGCGCCAGATGCACTTATCGAGGCCCTTGGCGGAGCACCTGATGTTGTAATGTCTGACATGGCGGCGCCAACTGTTGGACATCGTAGCACAGACCATATGCGTACTATGTATCTTGTTGAAGTCGCTGCGGATTTCGCGATTAAGGTACTTAAGCCAGGCGGGCATTTCTTATCCAAGACGTTTCAGGGCGGTACAGAAAAAGAGCTTCTCGCGCTGCTGAAAGCTAATTTTAAAACTGTTCAGCACATTAAACCGCCAGCAAGCCGTGCAGAGAGCGTTGAGCTCTATTTGCTTGCAAAAGACTTCAAAGGATCAACCAAAACCGATTGAATATTCTCAATCACATTGAAGCTTCCTGCCGTTGGCTTTGAAGCTGAGGGCAGCTTTGAGCTGTGAATGACGGATTTGGGTCTTCCCCTTCGTGCAAGACCGTGTTAGCAGCCGGTGTCAACGCATCAATCGGCAATACCTCCCATTTGCCCAAATGACGGATGACACAAATGTCCAAAATCATAATTACTCCCACCGGAGAGCAGGCGCTTACTTTCGATGATGTGCTGCTGCAGCCGGGTCATTCTGAAGTAATGCCGGGTCAAACCGATATTGCGACAACAATCGCCGATGGCATTGACCTTACGATGCCTATTATGTCGGCGGCTATGGATACCGTAACCGAGAGCAAACTTGCCATTGCGATGGCGCAAGCTGGCGGAATTGGCGTCATTCACCGCAATCTTAACCCTGCGCAACAAGCCGAAGAAGTCTTCCAGGTTAAAAAGTTCGAAAGCGGCATGGTGGTCAATCCTGTTACCATCGGGCCCGACGCAACACTTGCTGACGCGCTCGCGCTGATGGACAAGCATCGGATTTCGGGCATACCGGTGGTCGAAAATTCTGGTACGGGAAGCCAAAATCCGGGCAAGCTTGTTGGTATTTTGACCAACCGCGATGTACGTTTTGCCTCCAACCCTGAGCAAAAAGTATCGGAATTGATGACCTATGAAGGGCTCATCACCGTCAATGAAACCGTTGATCAAGATGAAGCTAAGCGCTTGTTGCACCAGCATCGCATCGAGAAACTTCTGGTTGTCGATAATCGCGGTTACTGCGTTGGGCTCATAACTGTCAAAGACATCGAAAAGGCACAGCTTAACCCAAATGCTGCCAAAGATGCGCAAGGTCGTCTGCGTGTTGCGGCGGCGGTTTCCGTCGGCGACGATGCCATGGACCGGGCTGAACGATTGATCGCTGCAGGTGTAGATTTGATCGTTATCGATACAGCTCACGGCCATTCGCAGAGGGTTTTAGATTCTGTCACTCAAGTTAAAAAACTCTCTAACTCGGTTCGTATCATGGCCGGCAATGTTGCAACTGCAACGGGCACGAAAGCACTCATTGATTCTGGTGCGGATGCCATCAAAATCGGTATTGGACCGGGGTCCATCTGCACAACGCGCGTCGTTGCAGGCGTAGGCGTTCCGCAACTAAGCGCGGTAATGTCGGCAGCTGAAGAAGCAGGAAAATCAGGCATTCCAGTCATCGCAGATGGGGGCATCAAACTATCAGGCGACATGGCAAAAGCGCTGGCCGCCGGCGCACATGCCGTAATGGTCGGATCGATGCTGGCCGGCACTGATGAAAGTCCGGGCGAGGTGTATCTGTACCAAGGTCGCTCATTTAAATCCTATCGCGGAATGGGTTCTGTTGGCGCAATGGCGCGTGGTTCCGCGGACCGATATTTCCAAGGTGAAGTGCGCGATACACTGAAACTCGTCCCTGAGGGCATCGAAGGACAAGTCCCTTACAAAGGACCTGTTGGCGGGGTGCTGCACCAATTGGCGGGTGGCCTTCGCGCTGCGATGGGCTATACAGGCTGTCCGGATTTGGCGAGCTTCCGCGAAAATGCGCAATTTGTACGCATCACCAATGCTGGGCTGCGCGAAAGCCATACCCATGATGTGACAATTACCCGTGAGAGCCCGAATTATCCAAATGCAGGCTAAATGAGCAAGATATTCACATGGATTATTGTTGGGCTGGCGCTCCTGTGCTTGTGCGTTTTGAACTATGTTGAATTCTTTGTTTTGCATCCTCTTAATGGTGGATTGATGTCACCGGATTTTCGGTTTCTGGGCTACAATTTCGACGATTTTGTACTATGGCAAACTGAATTAGGAGAGTTAGGCAGTGCGGCCTATATTAATTGGTTTCCCAATGGGGTTGATAAGTTTTTTCCCGCATTGGTGGGGCTTTCGGTGGCCTTATTGTTACATCAAACTTTGAGCCGCTTTCCGCGCTACGGAAATCGCAGCGTATTGCTTAAGTGCCTGATCCCCGTTGCAATTTCATTCCCCTATGTATTCTTTGATTATTTTGAAAACCAAGTACTCTTGGATGCAGTAAGGGCAGGGAGCAATGCAGGCTATGGAATGATCCAATTCGCTAGCAGCCTGACCGTTTTAAAGGCCTCCTTTTTAACAATCGCGCTGATCATTTTAGTCGGATTTTGGATGTCTTCCTTAAAAACAAAGGCTTACTCAAAATGAACCAGAACCTTATTTTTTGGCCAGTTATCATCCAAGCGCTTGTTTCTCTTTGGCTTTACATTCCTATGAGTCGCGCACGGTTTTCATCTGTCAAAGAAGGCAAGGCGGCTGCGCACGATTTCAAACTACCCAAACAAAATGAACCTGGAAGCATCGCCCATTTGGGCAATGCGGTTTCCAATCAATTTGAGCTACCGGTCCTTTTCTATGCGGTTTGTCTTGCAGCGCACAGCGCCCAAGTGGTGGACTTGCCGTTATTAATTGCAGCCTGGGTCTTTGCGGTACTTAAAACCAGCCATAGCTTGGTACACGCCTCAATAAACAAACTTCGTCATCGCTTTCGGCTGTTCGCTGCAGCATTCTTTGTGACTTGCCTAATGTGGGTGTGGTTTGCGATCAAGCTGGTTCTAGCTTGAGAAGCCTTCCGCCGTCGCCATCCTCAAGAACATAGACTGAGCCATCTGGCCCTTGCTCAACCTCGCGAATGCGGCTGCCCCACTCAAATCGCTCAGATTCACTTGCATTGATGCCATCAAGCGCCACATGAATGAGTGCGCGCGACACCAAACCACCAATCAATGCATCTCCCTGCCAATTACCAAACACATCGCCATCATAAATCACTAGACCCGATGGCGCGATAGATGGCACCCAATAGGCCTCTGGTGCGTTGAATTCCGGTCTTGTGTCATGATTGGGAATGGGTATGCCCGAATAATTACGGCCGTTGGAAACAATGGGCCAGCCATAATTTGTGCCCGGTTCAATCAAGTTTAATTCATCGCCATGGCGAGGTCCCATTTCATGGGTCCAAAGACGACCTTCGCTATCAAAATCGATACCCAGAAGATTGCGATGACCGACTGTCCAGAATGTTTTCGCCAGATCGCCTTGGTCTTGAATGGGGTTATCAGCGGGAATCGAGCCATCAAGATTGAGCCGGACAACCTTACCCAAGTTTACGCTCATATCCTGCGCTGGCTTTTGCAATTGCCGGTCACCAGATGTGATGAAGAGCTTGTTGTCTGCACCAATCGCCAACTTGTGCGAGAAATGGCCGGCGCGACCCATTTTGGTCTGCTCCCAAATTTGTTCAATGTCGCTGAGACCAACGCTGCCTTCCATATTGATTTTGGCGCGGGCCACCACGGCGCCCGTTCCTGCTGAATTGCGCTCAACATATGAGAAGTAGATGATGTTGTTCTCTTCAAAATCTGGATGCGCAATCACATCGCCCAGGCCACCCTGACCGCCATATTGAACATCTGGAACACCCGCGACGCGAACAGCCTTGTTATTGGTATCAATGAATATCATTGAACCTGATTTTTCGTTCACTAGCATTGAGCCATCTGGTAAAAATGTCATTGCCCAGGGCTCGTCAAACGTTGCGATTTCGGTTGCCTCGAGCGCCGTACCATTTGTGCCTTTTATGCCAAACGCTTGGGCGGCAGACATAGAGCCAACAATAAGAGCGGCTGCGAGAATCGATGTGCGCATTTTCATAACTTTCTCCAATCTAGAGGCCTTATCAAATATACCTATGTGACCTTGATTGGATTGCAAGTCGTATTGTCATTTGGCTGCTCTCGAACTTGAAAGATAGCCATTCGAAACCGGCAACAGACAAGGGGCAGCGCCCCGCCGTCGAGTGCCGGCAGGTGGAAGCCGCTCTCGGTAATTGCTTCGCAATATACCTGTCACAATGATCGCAAATCCGAAGAGGATTTGCATTCGGCTTGCTCTCGGCGATTACGATGTAATGCGCCTGCC
>JBCDFK010000256.1:0-4406 GCA_039178065.1 Pseudomonadota bacterium
AGTGTCCATGAACCGGCATCCTGATAGCCAATTTTCTGACCTTCTTTCCAGTAAACGCCGTGTGGTGAAGGCGCCATACGCCATTTTGGCGTGCCGTCTTCATTCATCACAGGTAGACCAGGCTCAACCGTTGCCGCTGTGAAGAATGAAGACGGCACGCCAAAATGGCGTATGGCGCCTTCACCACACGGCGTTTACTGGAAAGAAGGTCAGAAAATTGGCTATCAGGATGCCGGTTCATGGACACTGATGAAATCAACACCGGTTGACCGTGCGCAAGCTGCATGGCTCTACGCACAGTTCGTTATTTCAAAAACTGTGGACCTGAAGAAGTCTGACGTTGGTCTGACATTCATTCGTGAATCAACGATCGATAGCGATCACTTCACTGAGCGTGCCGATAAACTTGGCGGCCTTGTTGAATTCTATCGTTCGCCAGCGCGCGTTCAGTGGTCTCCAACAGGCACAAACGTTCCGGACTATCCAAAGTTGGCACAGCTTTGGTGGCAGAACATTGGTGATGCGATGTCAGGTGCAAAAACTGCACAAGGCGCGCTAGATAGCCTATGCGAAGCGCAAGAGAAAGTTCTTGAGCGCTTGGAGCGTGCAGGCGTTCAGGGCGATATTGGTCCAGAAATGAACGAGCCGCGTTCAGCTGAGGAGTGGTTCGCTGAGGCTGGCGCGCCATATGCAAAGGTTGAAAACGAAAAGCCTGCAGGTGAGACCGTCTCTTACGACGAGCTGATCAAAAGCTGGCAATAATCACACTTGGTATGTGAATAATGAATTGGGGCCAGAACTTAGTTCTGGCCCCATTTTTATGCGTTCAAATTGAGAGCCTAATGCTTATGCAGCAACCAGCTTGGAAACAAATTTTTGCTTGCTGAAAGACGCGATGACATCTTTGAAGTCATCGTCTTTGATAATCGAATTGGCCTTGTCTAGCGTAATCCAGCGGCGCTTGCGTTGGTCTTTTTCAGGCCATTTGTCTAATTGTTTAAGCACTTCCATTGCGAAAAATTCCACTGCAACATCTTCAATGCCGTCAGGCGCAGATTTGCCGATGGTCGCGTTTATTGTGTGCTTCTTATCGATGCTCCCTTTCACGCCAGCTTCTTCAAAAGCTTCGCGCGACGCAGCCTGGGCGCCGGTTTCCCCTTTTTCGATGTTGCCGTTCGGGAAAATCCAACGCTTACGGGTTTGCGATGTCACCATCATGACCCAGACGGAATCGTTTTTCACCTTGTAGGGGATCACGCCGTATAATTGTTTTAGTGTCTTGCCAGACATATTCTCTATTTTGTCTCTGTGACCAAAATCTTGCGCCGAATGAGACAAATCCCTTTGTGATTCGTCTTAGCATAGCAAAGATTGGTTAATATTCGTTTACCAAGATTAACAGCCTAGTGGCTGTCGCGCGGCAGGCCTCTTTTCTGTGCAATCGCCTGATATTTCGTCGCATTCTTGAGCACCATGCCTTCATCGAATTGATCGACGATACCGCGCTGAATTTCCTGCCAAGGTGTTTGACTTTCAGGATACGCGTAACCGCCTTCCGACTCGAGCTTAGCTCTGCGTTGTGACAATTCTGCGTCATCAATGAGGATATCCATGCGATAATTGTTCAAATCAATCCGCAGGCGATCACCATTTTCGAGCAAGGCCACTGCACCCATCGCGGCAGCTTCCGGAGCGCCGTTCAAAATTGATGGCGAACCTGAAGTCCCCGACTGACGACCATCGCCAATGCAAGGCAATGACAATATGCCTTGTTTGATGAGATAGTCCGGTGGTTGCATGTTCACTACTTCAGCACCGCCCGGGTAGCCGATCGGGCCAGTGCCGCGCATCACCAAGATTGTGTGGCTGTCGATCTCTTCAGCCGGATCATCAATGCGGTGATGATAATCTTCAGGACCATCAAACACGGCAACCTTTCCTTCAAATGCATTGGGGGTATCTGCATTGCTCAAATAGCGATTGCGAAATTCGTCTGAAATTACGCTGGTTTTCATAATCGCTGAACTGAACAAATTGCCAGTCATATTAATAAATCCAGCTTCATGCATCATTGGCTCGGCAACCGTGCGAATGACATCCTCATTTTCATTTTCAACAGAAACGCAATTATCGCCAATCGACTGCCCATTTGCCGTCAGAGCATCAGGGTGCGGTAGCAGCCCGGCTTTTAAGAGTTCCATGACAACTGCTGGTACGCCACCGGCGCGTGAGTAGTCTTCGCCCAAATATTTTCCGGCTGGTTGTAGATTCACCAGGAGAGGAATTTTGTGACCAATTTTCTGCCAATCATCATTGGTAAGCGTGACACCAAGGTGTCTTGCAATCGCATTCAGATGGATAGGTGCATTTGTCGAGCCGCCAATCGCTGAATTGATAACAATGGTGTTCTCAAAAGCTTCGCGCGTCATGATGTCAGAAGGCTTGATGTCTTCATTCACCATTTCGACAATGCGCTTGCCGGTTGCATATGCCATTTGTCCGCGTTCGCGATAGGGCGCTGGAATGGCTGCAGAACCGGGCAATTGCATGCCGAGCGCTTCAGCCAACGAATTCATCGTTGTGGCTGTGCCCATCGTGTTGCAATAGCCAACAGATGGTGCTGAGGCGGCAGCCGCCTCCATAAATTCTTCATAGTCAATTTCGCCTGCGGCGAGCTTTTCGCGCATTTTCCAAACAATGGTACCTGATCCAGCGCGTTCGCCTTTCCACCATCCGTTGAGCATGGGTCCAACCGATAGCGCGATACAAGGAATATTTACCGTTGCAGCCGCCATTAGAAGGGCTGGTGTCGTTTTGTCGCAACCGATCGTCAGCACCACGCCATCAAGCGGGTAGCCATACATCACTTCAACGCAAGACAAATACTGAAGGTTGCGGTCGAGCGCAGCCGTAGGACGTTTTCCGGTTTCCTGGATTGGATGAACGGGGAATTCAATCGGAATGCCGCCCATTGCGACGATGCCGTCACGAACGCGTTTGGCCAGTTCAACATGGTGGCGGTTGCACGGCGAAAGGTCAGACCCAGTTTGAGCGATGCCGATAATTGGCTTTCCCGATTGCAGCTCTTCTCGCGTTAGGCCGAAATTCAAATAGCGCTCTAGGTAAAGCGCTGTCATGGAAGGATTATCTGGATTATTGAACCACTCCTGGCTGCGCAGGCGCTTGGTATTATTGTTGTTCATGATGTCCTCGAATAGTTGTTGACTATCGATTACGCCATGCTCGCTATCGCATCAAGCATTTAGACCTCATCTGCAACAAATTCCAGGAGTTCGCCGGGTTGGCAATCAAGTGCGATGCAAATCTTTTCCAGCGTATCAAAACGCACGCCTCGGACTTTGCCAGACTTCAGCAACGATACGTTTTGTTCGGTGATGCCGATGATCTCCGCCAGTTCCTTCGAACGCATTTTGCGCTTTGCGAGCATGACGTCGAGCTGAACAATAATGGGCATTAGACAAACCCCTTATTTTCTTCGTCAATCGATGTCGCGATGGAAAGAACATGGCCAATGGCAAATAAAGTGCCGGCTAAAAGAATGGCAAATAGCTGCTCGCTGCCAAATCCGATGGACAATTGTTTCTGTCCAGCAGGATTGCCCATCGTCAGAAGGAGAATTGAGGCTGTTTGGGCAACGACGCCATATATTGCGACGACCAAAAAGCTCGACCCTGCGGCCCGCAGAAATTGAGATGTTCGCAACGAGAGAATGTCGCGTTTGGCAAATGCGCTGAACAATTTCATCAAAAACCAAAGACCGCGACAGGTGAAAAACAGCGTAACGCCATTGATAACGACAATGAGGATACGTGTGGCCGTACCAACCGTATCTGGTGAAAACGCAGCGCCGCCAAGTTGGTCATTAGTCGCGAACCAATCGATAAACCAACTCGCACCGGTGAGCGCGCCAAGCAGCACAACACCGGCTCCGGCAACGATCACAATGATCATAAGTGCCAAACAGAACCAACGCATAAAATTGCTTAAGGCAACCAATTTGACCAATTTTTCCTCGTTCATTGAAATTCCCATCATGTTACGCTTGCAATA
Source organism: Pseudomonadota bacterium (assembly GCA_039178065.1). Classification (GTDB taxonomy): domain Bacteria; phylum Pseudomonadota; class Alphaproteobacteria; order Rhizobiales; family Rhizobiaceae; genus Ahrensia. The sequence goes on from JBCDFK010000256.1 coordinate 4,072, forward strand.
ATTATCGTTTTACAATAATTAAATCGCGAAATGCAATATCTAATCTATGTTTTATGAGGTTTTTGGATGAGATTCAATTCTGCGATTTTGAACAAAAGAGCTATGATTTTGGGTGCGATGGTTTTATTGGCACCACTGGCAGGCTGCTTAACCACCCCAGTATCTTCAATGGTCAAACTATCGCGCCTAACGCCGCTAGATGCTAATCCGGCAGATATGCGGTTTGCGGTGCGCAGCCCCCATTTTTTACGTGTTCGCAATGGCGACATCAGCGTCGTTATTTCATATAATACCGGCGATCCTTCCACCAGTTTTGTGGAAACCTATCGTCCGAT
>JBCDFK010000257.1:0-4404 GCA_039178065.1 Pseudomonadota bacterium
CGGCTAAATAGGATTTGAATGCCTCGGAGAGAGCACGCATGGTCGATTCGTCCGCAGGCGCATCTGGATCGATGTCTTTTGCCATTCCAAGGAATGTGGCAGCAATATCGTCGCGCTGTTCACTGTGAGCGCGTTCTATGGATTCAGCGGAGAAAGTCGCAAAGTTTTTGCCCAAAAGTGGAAGATCGAGCAGCCACTCGCCGGGATAGTCGACGATATCCAAATGTAACTTTCCGCCAGAGAACATCCTGTTCCAACCAGACGCACTCTCATATTCAATCGTGAGCCTTAGTTGCGATACTGCTCTGGTAGATTGTGGCCAAATTCGCTCTTCGAGCAGCGCTTTTACATGGTCTTCATAAGCAAAGCGCGGTACGCCATCATCAGGCTGAGGCTCCAAATAGGCGCGGGCGAGGCGATTGCTATGGGCAGCATCAAACAGGGGCAACCGTCCACCATGAACAAGATTGTGCACAAGCGCAGTTATAAAGACTGACTTACCGGCGCGTGAAAGACCGGTCACACCCAGTCGAATTGTGGGATTAAACAGGCCGCTAGCGCGGTCGGTAACCGTATCAAACGCGATGAGCGACTCATCGCCAATAGATGTGAGTGACGCCATGCGTTAGTCCTGCGGATCCAATTTGAATTGCCCAACCATTTTCAACATATAGGTGTGCCAACCGCGCATTAAAACGGCTTTAGCGAATTTCTATCGCTTAGAGGTCCCGTGGACGTATATAATCTTCTAGTTCGGTTTTTGCCGTTTGCACGCCGCTCATCGGGCCATCAAACTTGATTATTGCGATGCAGGCTGTGCCAAACCCCATATTGATGTGGGTGTAGGCCTCATCATTGCCGTTCTGTCCAAGCCCAATTGCCAGATCTTCAAGCATTGGATTGTGGCCAATCAACATCAAATCGCCTTTGAGGTCTGATTCTGCAGCGACTTCCAAATAGCCAGGTGCATCGGTTGAATAGAGCGTTGAATCGAAAGTCACCAATTCGCGCCATCCATCATTGTGGTCGATCGCATCGAATGTTTGTTGGGCGCGGGCGGCGGATGAACAAATTATCTTGTGAGGTTTTAGGCTTCGAGCACGGAGTTCATGACCAATCTTTTGGGCCTCTTCAACGCCGTCTGGCGATAGATTTCTATCAAAGTCTCGCATACCTGGTTCTGCCCAGGCCGCCTTTGCATGGCGAAACAAAAACAAGCGACTCAAACCATTCCCCCAATTGACTATCAAATAAGCGATACCGCGTTGTCACAACAAGTTCAATCGCTAACAAGGCTTTGAGATCACGATGGTTTGTTGATGAAAACCCTCTAAGAGAGAAATTTCACAATTCTTATCTTGTCCCGATGGAAGGTGCGCATTATACACCGGCAAAAGAGACTGATGTTTGGAGAAACTTTATGTCTGACGAGATCCGGGTTTCGGACTATTCGCCCAACGATAAAGAACCGTTCATGAATGATCGGATGCGGGCATATTTCCGCGACAAGCTAGTGACTTGGCGAGAAGATCTTTTACGCGAGTCACGCGAGACTATCGACCACCTGCAACGCGAGAGCTCTAATCATCCTGACATTGCCGATCGTGCCTCATCTGAATCAGATCGTGCCATTGAATTGCGTGCACGAGATCGCCAGCGAAAGCTCATTAACAAAATCGATGATGCTATTAAGCGGGTCGATGACGGCACATATGGCTATTGCGAAGAATCAGGCGATCCCATTGGTGTGAAGCGTTTGGATGCGCGTCCTATCGCTACATTGTCGCTTGAAGCGCAAGAACGCCACGAGCGTCGTGAGAAAGTTTATCGCGACGACTAAAATTTGAACGCTATCTAAGACTGAGATGGACTGGTGAGCTTGTTGAGGAGTTGCTCCATCTCGTCTTCTAGATCGGAATCCTCTTCCTTGCTCTCCGGCTCAACCAGCGGCGCATTATCTTCAGTCGACTTTAGTGACTGCTCTTTAGCCCCAATTGGCATAAATTCATCAACGGACGGGGCTGGCTCTGGTTTATAAGATTCAACAGCAGGTTCTGTCTTTTCCTGCTCCATATAAGCGCTGAATATCGGCGAAGCTGGCTCAGCGTCGCCAATAGCCTTTTTCTGAACCTGTTCGACAGCCTCTGTGGCCGCACTCTTTAAATTTTCGGTTTGTGTATTGGCAGCGCCTACAATTGCTGCTGCACTGTTTGAAACTGCTGCCGCTGCAGCCATTTTTGGTGTCGCAGCGGGTGCTTCGGGCGACTCTACGTCCATGGCAACTTTTCGTTGAGCTGGTGGTTCCACTTTACTCGCTTCGACAACTGGAGTGGGCTTGGATACTTTGGCAATTGGTGTTGTTTTTGGCTCGGGTGGCGGCGCGTTGTCGACGGGTTCTGGGGTCACAGCCTTTTTGTTTTGGTCCGGCTTTGGAACCGGCGATGCCGCAGGCGATTCGGTTTTGCTAGTTGATTGAGCGTCGATATCACGCTCGACCACAAGATCATTCATGCCGCCGATTAAAACCAAATGTTCAACATCATCGCGGCGAACCAAGACTAATCGGCGTCGATTATCGACCGGTGTTGCATCGATTACCGCAAGGCGTTTTTTCCTGCCATGCCCGCCATTTACAAACGTTCCACCCCGCATCTGGCGCAACACAAAACGGAGGAGCAACAGGCCAACTAATAAAAGAACAAAGATGAGCGCATAGGTCGCGATTGGTGCCGTGTCTTCTCCAACGATGCCAGTGAGCCAATCGAACATATGGTTGTTCCTTGTAGTGAGCCGGTGATGTGAATTCGCATCATTGCTAGCAACATGATAATTTGTTTACAAACTTTTTCAAATATAGGCTTTCACCCCGCACAGCTTTATGATTCAACCGTACCAAGGATTCGGCAGCAGGGGGTGCAGTCGGTGGACGCGTGGGAACTTGATAATGGTTGATAAGAAGCCGGTGACGAGGACTTCCGAGCCGCTGGTGTACAAAAAGAGTCGACCAACTCCGTTTATCCGGCTTGTCGTACTGGGCGCCATTGCTTTGGTAGGCGCGTCTTTTTTGTTTCTATTCCGTGATCTAATCGATGAGGGATTCTTGCTTGCGCTGCTGGGCATTCTATCAATGGCTGGCGTTTTCTTCCTCTTTGCGCTCGCAATCGGATTGGTAGAGTTTAGCAGCAATCGCAAACAGGATGACATTGGCGGTGCGTTTTTGAACAGCCACCTGGATGGCATTTGCATAGCAAACGAAGAAAACACCATCGTATATGCCAACCGCGCTTACGGCGACATTATAGGCATGCGTGATGTTATTGATCTGCAGACTCCTGAAAATGTTCTTTCCAAGCATGATGATGCAGCCAATGCACTTTATCGGCTTGCAAATAGCGCGCAAAAGTCGGTTGATGCTGATGAAGAGTTTAGGCTTCCCACAAGTCTAAACGGACACGACAGCAAACCGCACTGGTATCGAGCCTCGGTACATTCAATGGTCGGCCCCGCTCGAGATACTTTACAGGTTTGGCGCATTACTGATGTCTCGAATGATCGCGATACACAGGAGCAATATTTTCTCGAACTACAAAAAGCCATCGATCATCTTGATCGATCACCAGTAGGTTTCTTTTCGTCAAATGCTGACGGACGCGTTCAATATCTCAACGCAACTATGGCCGAATGGCTCGGCATTGATTTGAGCTCTTTCTCACCTGGTGGAATGACCATCGAAGATCTGTTGAGCAGCGAAGGTTTGCAATTGCTGAATGCGGTTCAAGCCGAGCCAGGAACGTCGCGAACGGCCATTATAGATTTGGATTTAGCCAAACCCAATGGCGAGAGTCTTCCAGTTCAACTTATCCATCGGGTACAAACACATTCAGATGGCCAAGCTGGCCAAATGCGCACAATTGCCATCAATCGTGCTGAGGGTGATGCAGCTAGCCATGATTTGCGTAGCGCAGAGGTTCGTTTCACACGCTTTTTCAACTCAACGCCAATGGCGATTGCCGCCTTGGACGGCAGCGGCCGAATTTTGCGCACCAATGCGTCGTTTACCGGTTTGTTTGGTACACATGCCGATGGTGACATCGCATCTCAGCGGGTCAAGTTTGATGAGCTAATTCATGAGCGCGACCGTGATCGCTTTGAAAAGGCTTTTGAGGCGGCGCGTCAAAACCAAGCTGATATTGAGCCGTTTGATACGGCTCGACCCGATGAAGCTGGCTCAGAAGAACGACACATTCGAATTTTTGTGAACGCAGTTGCCACCATTTCCGGCGTTGAAGGAGATGAGCAGGCAGACGAAGCTGCCATTGTTTATACGATGGATATGACTGAGCAGAAGGCGTTAGAAGCGCAGATGGCGCAAAGTCAGAAAATGCAGGCAGTCGGTCAGTTGGC
>JBCDFK010000258.1:0-4400 GCA_039178065.1 Pseudomonadota bacterium
CCAATTATTATCTTTTGAGAAGGATGCCAATCGATTAGATCTAGATCTAATAAGCTATTTCATTGGAATAGCTCGGAATATTAACGCAAATAATCACGCAGCTAATAGCCAGTATGATCTCATAAAGACCGCATCGACCCTCCTTCTTGACGATTATGCGGTCCGTAAAAGCCCGTCGACGTTGGTATCTTTTATGCAGTTTTACTCTGTACTGGAGGATGTACTACGAAAATACATGGATGAAAGCATTTTTCATTTACACTTAGTGCCAGGATATTGTGCAAAAATCGATATTGAAGCCGACGCCCAAACTATGTTCGATAGCGTGTTGCACTACACGGGCCTGCGGCTTCGTTATCTCGGCAGCGAGTGCGATGAAGCATCGAAACTTGTATCGGATGTGTTGGCATTCTTACCTAAGAACGAGGTCGATGACCACCTGATAGCTGCCGCTGCGTACTGGGGCTACAAAGAACTGCTTCAATTAGGTTTGAGCATTCTTACGTCAGGGGACGTGCATGCCGGCTCAGTTGATCTCTATGGGGTTTCAACCGCCGCGATCGACGGCTGCCATGATCAGATTTTAAGTTACTTGATCGACCTTGGTTTAGATCCAGATTCCACCGACCCTGAGGATGGTTCAAGTTTGCTTATGCAAGCTGCGGGAAAGGAAGACTTGGCCTGTTTCAGAGCTTTGCTAAATGCCCGTGCGAATGTCGATTATCGGCGCATCTCTGATGGAGCCACGGCAGCTCATGTCGCCACTTCAAATCGCAGTGTCGATGCATTGGAACTGTTAGCCGAAAGGCGAGCGGATATAGACTCCCCTACGATGGATCAAGGGCTAACGCCGTTAGCCTGCGCGATTGTTAACGGCGACGTCGAAGTAGCTAAAAGACTTCTTCAGCTCGGTGCGAGCGCCAACGCCAGCGCGCTTCACAGTTCTTCAGTATTACGGCTCGCAACTGAAGGTGATCATTACGAGATCGTTGATCTTCTAATTTCCGCTGGTGCCGATCCCGATTGCAAGGCTGATAAGATAGATATTTCGCCACTTGATGTTGCTGCAACGCGTGGTCAATTCGAGATTGTAGAAAGTCTTGTGAAAGCCGGGGCGCGGATCAATGTGCTTCGACCAGGAGATACAGTTGATGAGCATTACTCCCCTTTAGCGGCTGCAATGCGTTGTAAACACTACGACATTGGCGCTTTTCTTTTGGATCACAGTGCCGATCCGAACTATCGACATGTTCCTGGTGTGCCAGCCCCGTTAGAGGCAGCTTCTAGCAGCGGCGATACCGATTTGGTTCGTCGTTTGATAGATCTTGGTGGTGTTGTTGATGCGGTGTCGGCAGGAGGGCGAACGGCACTGACCGCTGCCGCAGAAGCCGAAGACTTGGAGATGCTTCGTTTGTTGCTCGATCATGGGGCTGATCCGAATTTATCATCCGGCTCAGGGCATTCCCCGTTGATGGTCGCAGCAGGAACAAACAACATCGAAGCCTGCCGGTTGTTGCTGCAACACCATGCGGACCCATACTACAGCAATGCGTTGACGGAAGAGCTTCTCTTCGGAAACTTTGGCACAGCTCTAAACCAAGCCGCCCGTAAAGATGCGCTAGAAGCATACAAGTTTCTTGAAACGTACGACAGCGGCTTGCTTGATGCATCGATCGAGGTTGAACACCCCATCTATTCTGCAGCACGCACGGGCTCGGCGGCAATTGTAGAACACTGTATAGCCCGAGGTTTTACGCCCGATCATATTGGGCCTCCTTGGTCTATGAGTATCCTACATTGGGCAAGTGCTGAAGGTGAAAACGGCGTTATCCGCGTGCTCCTCGAGAACGGTGCTACTGTTGATTTGCTTGATGAGAAAGGTTCAACCGCGCTCATGTGGGCTGTCCAGAGCGATCGCGTAGACGCTGTTGAAATCTTAATTTCGGCAGGTGCCAATCCTAACTATGTCCGTTCAGAAGATGGTGCATCTCCCCTTCATATTGCTGCGTCTCAGGGAGGGTCTAGATGTATTGAGCTGCTCATTGCTGCTGGAGCAGACGTAGATTCGCGCAACCATAAATATCTAACCCCACTTATGATGGCAGCACATCAGGGTAGAATTGATTGCTTGGAGCAGCTCATCGATCACGGCGCGGATCTTAATGCTCGCTCCAAGATGGGTTTGTCAGTAAGCGGGTACGCTCTGCTTGCGGGTGACTTCACGTCAGCGAACATCCTCGAGCGGGCTGGTTCTAGCACCGGCATTTTTGACGTTGTAGTTTTTTACGCAGCTATGATTGCGGCAAATGGATATCGAATTCTGAAACCGGAAATCACCCGCAAAGCACTCTCTGAAAGACTTTATAGGCGGTCTCAATACCGGTGGACCCGAGAGTTCGATGAGCTCCTTGCGATGGCAGACCCAAACTTTCAAGATGCCGATGGCGTGACGCCCCTAATGTTGGCCGTCATATCCAATCAACCGCAAAATGTTGATAGCTTGCTCCGGGCGGGAGCGAATCCGATGCTTCGAACGTTAGATTATCGGACAGCTATAGATTTCGCGCGCAGCATGGGGCGTGACGATATGGTTGAAGAACTGACAAAAGCCAGTGCGACCTTCCACTGATAACTTTGATTTATCTACTACTTCTTAGGTGAAGCCCAAACGCCGAATTGTGCCTTCACACCTGAATTGAAGTTTTAGGGAGGTGCAAGCGAGGCAAGGCAAGCGAGGCAAGGCAAGGTGTGTGGGGTCTGACCCCACCTCCTTGAAAAGGGGGTCGCTGCGCACCCCCGTTTTATCCCCCGCGCCTCCGGCGGAACGCACCGCTTTGCATACTGCATTCTTGTGATCTGACATTCGCGGCATATGCGAACGCTCGTCAAAGCCAACTTGCACTATGCGGACATTTGAGACGTTTAAAAAATCCATTCGACTCTTGAAATTGACGGTAAGCCGGTCTGAGCTGAATTGCCGTAGCTCATTCGTTGCGTCGTCAAAGCCGCCATTCAACCCCAATCAATGGGAACGCGGCATCGCGAGTTTTTTGCCGTCTCGACCTCGAAGTACACAACCTTGCTTTGTCGTAGCTGGACGATTGCGCGCCACCCTCGCGACGTCATAATACAACGTATCCTCAACAGCCTTTGCAAATGATGCGTGCTGAAATAATGTCTTTCGCACAAAGCGTGCATATCACCCGCATGTATGTGGATAAAATACCACAAATATCGGAATTTACTTCGCTTTTCGACGTTGCTCAGATTTGACGCTTTCCCGTTTTTTTACCTTTCGTTAACCATATGATTATGGGAACGTTGGGGGTTGAGAAATGTTGGCAACACTGGGCGACTTGGGTCTTTCTTGGTCGAATTGCGCAAAGAGCGTCGCTCTGGGGTGCGCAGGCATCGGCTTGTTGTCAACAACCGCACTTGTGGCACCAGCTTTCATCTCGCAGGCGCACGCCCAACAGGTTTGTATCACTAATCCCGGCGGGACTAACGGAGCGAATGCGGGGGGAAGCCCTGGGAACCTGGCCTGTGGCATCATAGCCAACGCATCTGGAACCGACTCCCGCAATACAGCGATTGGTGACCAAACTCTTGCCAATGGTACCGGCGCCTTGAACACAGCCGTTGGTGCGGGCGCATTCGCGTTTGGATCGGATACGCCTGCGGACTCTGACGGGCAGGAGAACTCTGCATTTGGTGCCGGTTCCAATTCCTCTGGCGATGACGGCGTCAACACAGCCATCGGCGGATCGGCAAGTGCTTTTGGTTCGCAAGGTCAAAACACATCAGTTGGCTTTAACGCTAACAGTTCGGGAACCGATGGTCAGAATACGGCCCTGGGGACGAATGCGCTCGCAGGTGGCATGGATGGCACAAACACTGCCGTTGGCTTTGGCGCTGAGGCGGACGGCCAGGAATCGGACAACGTCGCTGTTGGTAGTGCCAACGCGAGTGGCGAGAACGGAGCTTCTAATGTCGCCATCGGCGATAGCGCATCATCAACCGGTGATCTGGGCTTAAATATTGCGATCGGCACGCAGGCAGAGGCTAGCGGAACCAATCCAGCCTTAGGCCCCGGCGTGACAAACAATGCGGCTGGCAACATCGCCATCGGTGCCTTCACTGATTCCAGCGATGATCGCGCCAATAACATTGCAATCGGCTCATTCGCCGAAGCAAGGGGGGCGGATCTGGACGGAAATGAGTTCGGCGGTAGCAATATCGCAATTGGTTTGGGCACAACGGCGAGCGGCGATGATGGCAAGAACGTCGCAATTGGCGAGGCCTCCGATGCAAACGGGATCGCCGCAAGCAACATCGCACTGGGCGACAACGCTGTGGCGAGCGGCGATGGTTCTGATAACAGCGCCTCCGGTACCTTCGCA
>JBCDFK010000259.1:0-4372 GCA_039178065.1 Pseudomonadota bacterium
GGAGCAATCAGCCCTCTATAGGGTACATATGACAACGATATCTGCGAAAAGGGCGCTATAGTTAGAGGAAATAGAGAATTAATATAGTTGCTGTCGGCTCTTGAAATATTTGGTAGCGGGAGAGGGACTTGAACCCCCGACACGCGGATTATGATTCCGCTGCTCTAACCAGCTGAGCTATCCCGCCACAAGCAGGTCGAACCCGCTATAGAAGCGAGGCGGATATAGGGGCAAGCCCCGCTTTGTGTCAAGCAATCTGCTCGGATTTCTTGATTGGTGTTTCACATTATTTTTTATCCCATTTTTCAGACAATCGTCGCGGCTTTGCTTTTTGTTGGCTTGTTTTCACCGACCGGCCGTTTTAGCAGTGTCTAGAATTTCAATTTTTGAACAGCGGATGAGCAAAAAACCAAGAATAGCGGTATTTGGTTGTGGCTATTGGGGGCGCAATCATGTCCGCACGTTGGCTGAACTTGGTGCGCTTGCTTGCGTGGTCGATCAGGCGCCAGAATTGGCGCAGGAAATGGCGCAAAAACATGGCGTTGAAGCGCTTGACGCCAATGAGGTTATTGCAGACCCGAGCATCGATGCCATCGTCATGGCTTTGCCTGCCCAATTTCATGCCGAGACTGCACTTAGTGCTTTTAAGGCCGGTAAACATGTATTTGCCGAGAAGCCGATCGCGCTTTCTGTTGATGACGCTGCGGCGATGGTGGATGCCGCCGATGCTGCTGGCAAGGTTTTGATGGCAGGGCATATATTGCGATACCACAATGCATTTCGCTCTATCATGCAATTGGTTGAGGCCGGCGATCTCGGTGATGTTAAATATGTTCAAAGCCATCGCCTTGGGTTTGGAAAATTTCACGTCAAGTTTGATGCACTTTGGGATTTGGCGCCGCATGACTTGTCATTGCTGTTGTCAGTCGTTGGTAGAGGTCCTGAGAAAATATCGCCGATACCCGCTTCGGTAACAGGCGGCCAAACCGATATGGCGCATGTGCATTTGGATTTTGGACAGGATGTTAAAGGGCATATCTATGTTTCCCGGCACAGCCCCTATGTAGAGCGGCGTTTCACCGTTGTTGGTAGCAAGGCAATGGTGGTTTGGGATGATATGGAGCCAGACTGGAACAAAAAGGTTTCGATGCATAAACACAGTGTATCACAAGGTGATGCGGGTTGGATTTTTTCCAAGCAAGATCCTCAATACATTGCGTGCGAAGCTGGTATGGCACTCACCGATGAGTTGCAACATTTTATGTTGTGTATCGAGACCGGCGAAAAACCGCTTACGGATGGAGCTCAGGGGCTCGATGTGGTAAGAATACTCAATGCAGCAAGCTGAGACTTCACTGCCTGTTACATCTCAGAAGAAGGAGTGATGGGCGTTACTATAGATTTTGGGCTGTTTGCAATATATCTGGCTGTTGGGGGACAGTGATGACAAGGTTTGCGGCGTAAAGGCGCTGTAGTTTCGGGGACTAAATGCAATTTATTGATTTGGCGGCGCAGCGCGAGCGCCTTGGACCAGAGCTTGAAAAAGCAATTTTGGATGTTGTGCAGAGCGGCGCCTATATATTGGGTCCGCAAGTTGCCGAGTTTGAACAGCGTCTGGCCGACTATGTCGGCGTCAACCACGTTATTGGATGTGCCAGCGGTACCGATGCTTTGCTCATCCCGCTTATGGCTTGGGGTATTGGTCGTGGTGACGCGGTATTTGTACCCAGTTTTACATTTGCGTCCACCGCTGAAGTTGTTGCGCTTTCCGGCGCTGAGCCGGTTTTTGTTGATATCGATCCTGTTTCCTATTTGATGGATACAGAGTCTTTGCGGTCGGCAATTGAGATGATCGAGGCAGAGGGACGACTGAAACCCAAAGCCATTATTCCGGTTGATCTGTTCGGCGCTGTCGCGGACTACCCAGCCATAAACTCGGTTGCGGCCAAACATGGGCTTCGGGTTATCTCTGATGCAGCGCAGGCTCTGGGCGCGACTGCTGACGGTGTTTATTGTGGCGCTTTTGGTGATGTTGCATCGACAAGTTTCTATCCCGCTAAACCTCTGGGTTGTTATGGCGATGGCGGCGCTATCATGACAAATGATGCGATCCATGCCGAAATAATGCGATCGGTTGCCTTTCATGGCAAAGGCCAGAGCCAATATGACAATGTGCGCATTGGCCTGACATCGCGTTTGGATACAATTCAAGCGGCTGTGCTGCTCAAGAAGCTCGATATTCTGGAAGAAGAAATGGAAGCGCGTAACCGCATTGCGCAGCGCTATCACAATGAACTGGGCGATGTGGTGCAGGCCGCACACAATGTTGCTGGTCAGCGGTCTGCATGGGCGCAATATGCCATTGAGTGCGAAGATCGTGATGGGCTTCGTGCGCATCTGGGCGACAAGAATATTCCGTCTGTCATTTACTATGTGAAACCGCTGCATATGCAGGTTGCCTATCAGAAATATCCATGGGCACCACAAGGCCTGCCTGTGACTGAGAGTAAACCATCGCGTATCTTGTGTTTGCCGATGCATCCGTATCTTTCAGAAGAAGACCAAGATCTCGTGATCTCGGAAATCCGCAATTATGTCGGCAAGAATAGTTTGGATTTGGCAGCCGAGTAGGCGCAGTTTAGCGCCTTTATCCCGGGGTTGGATAAGTTATTTACTCCGCGGCTGCGACCGCGGTTTTTTCCATCAAAGTCGCAAGTTGGGTCTCAACATGGTCAGCGCGGCGTGTCTTGTTGATGAAGCCGCCACCAAGCACGCGGCTTCCCGCTTCTATACCATCATAAAACACGCAAGCTTGGCCCGGTGAAACACCGGCTTCACCGTCGAGCACTTCGACTGTGACAATGTCATTTTGCAAACTCAGTCGGGCAGGGCGCGGTGGCCGGGTGGAGCGTACGCGCACCAATAACTCGAGGCCTTCTTCGGGAAGCTCATTGATAGGCATATCGCCCAGCCAATTAACTTCACGAAGCTCCAGCGTGCGGGTTTCAAGCGCCTCAACCGGGCCTACGATGACGCGACGGGTGCGGGCATCAATTTTAACCACATAAATCGGGTCGCCATAGGCGACGCCAAGACCACGACGTTGTCCTATAGTGTAATGTAGAATTCCCTCATGTTGGCCCAGCACGGTGCCATCTATATGCACGATATCGCCCGCCAATGCCGCATTGGGGCGGAGCTTGGTAATCACATCGGCATATTTGCCATTTGGGACAAAGCAAATATCTTGGCTGTCGGGTTTGTCGGCAACGACAAGGCCCATCTCAGTGGCGTGCCGACGTGTTTCATCCTTTGTCATGTCGCCCAGTGGAAAGCGAACATAATCTACTTGCTCTTGTGTTGTGGCAAACAGGAAATAGCTTTGGTCACGGTCGGCATCGATCGGACGCGTCAGCACGCGGCGATTGCCTTTTTCGACCGAATTTATGTAGTGGCCTGTCGCGAGACAATCGGCGCCCAACTCCTTTGCGGTTTTCAAAAGATCGGCAAATTTGACCGTTTGATTGCACGAGATGCAAGGCACCGGTGTTTCGCCCGCAATGTAGCTGTCTGCAAATACGTCGATAACGGCATCGCGGAACCGACTTTCATAGTCCAATACATAGTGCGGAATGCCAAGCGTTTCGCAAACACGGCGTGCATCATCAATATCTTGACCAGCGCAGCATGAACCGGTTTTACGGGTTGCTTCGCCATGATCATAAAGCTGCAGCGTGATGCCAATGACCTCATAGCCTTGTTGGTGCAAAAGCCCGGCAACAACAGACGAATCCACCCCGCCCGACATGGCAACAACCACACGGGTATCTTCAGGTTTCTTCGCAATGTCGAGCGAGTTAAGCATCGTCGTTCCATTTGTATGATGTGCCTGCATATAGTGGATTGATTAAGCGATTGAAAGGGTGGCGTGCGTCATCGACCTCGCGCATCGCGAAAATCATGGTTTTCGCTAAACCGGCATCTGGCGGCGCGAAACGACTCGCTTTCGGCGTCGCCGCACAATACGTTCGCTCGTTCTCGCACCCCATTAGAGCCGAGCTATGCCTTTTGCCGGCACTCGACGTCGCAAAACGACTCGCTTTCGGCGTCGCTGCACAATACGTTCGCTCGTTCTCGCACCCCATTAGAGTCGAGCTACGCCTTTTGCTGGCACTCGACGTCGCAATGCAAAGAGCATTGCTTGTCTGTTGCCAGTTCCGCGAAACTTGAAGAAAGTTTCGCTATGAAACAACGGGCGGTTTGAATTCCGCTACATTGTAATTTTATCTGCGGTCCTCAAACCGCCCGTCCGGTGCTCTTGCGGTGCCTTGCACGCTGCTTGGTTCTTTCGGAACTCTGCGAAGGGCCGTAC
>JBCDFK010000260.1:0-4371 GCA_039178065.1 Pseudomonadota bacterium
CAATTTTGGCTTTCGCCGTGCGGCTGGGCCGGATGCACCGGTACAATTGGTGCTCGCAACGCGCGACCCGCTTCGGTCAGGTTCCGACATTGCATTCTCCGTGGATGGCGAGGAGATATTTTCGCAACCGATAGGGGCGTTTAACTACCGAGCTGCTATTTACGAGTACACCTATCGTGCTCAAGAAGATGTGGCGCTGTTGCTGGACGCAGCAAGACGTGGTGCGGAGCTGCAAATCACGCATGTGACCCGCGCTGGACAGTCCACAGTTCCTTTTTCTTTGTCGGGTATGGTTGCTGGTTCGATATTCATGGATGAGGTTCAGGGCCGTGTAGGACGTACGGATTCGATATTGAAACTAGGCGCAAAACCGGCGACAGCGCCAATAGGCGCGTCGGCCTCTCTTGAACAGATAAACTCGGTTGACGAGCTTCCACGGGGTGTCGCTATCGCCTTTAGTGCGCCAGCGGGTCGTTGCTACAATCCCTTCGACGAGGATCAGGCACAGGCATTGCGAGGCTTCAAAGTCAAAATCTCTGATGAAGCTGATCTCTACGGGATACCTTGCGGTGGGGGTGGTGCATATAACCAACTAATCGCTTTTTGGGCTGCTTCGGGTAATTTCGTGGCTCCACTTGCCTTGCCATCAATTAATAAAGGTCAGCCAATTGCGATGATGGATGCTTTTAATGCATCATATGATCCTGAAAAGCGTGAGCTTACATCATTTTACAAGGGTCGTGGCCTCGGTGATTGCGGCACTTATCACCGTTGGTCTGTATCTGACTTCGATATTGGAAACTTGTTCCGGTTGGAAGAGATGCGCAACAAAGAAGATTGCGACGGTGTCTACAAGGAAGACTTGTCAGACTATGAACAATTATGGCCTCAAAATTGAGCGAGTACGGCTACCTCAGACTTTTGGTCAAATCTGTTAATCTTTGGAGATTAACGCCTAAATCAGAATAGCCTATCTGAGCGCGGCCATAGGCTATCAGTCCTGTTCTCCCGCCGCCCAATTCAATTGCCTGAAACTGGTTTGTGTCTGGAAAACGCATGGCATTGGAGCGTACAACATAACGCGCTTGTTTTGGATCTGAGCCGTCATCGACCCGCTGATATTTTACGCCGCTTTGGCGCATCTGACTATCTATCTCTTCTATGACTTCATGAGCCAACAGTTCATATGAAGGAAGCTCTTTGTCGACCTTTATGCCATCTGGGCATAGTGGTTCTGCGCAAAGAAGAGCATCATTGGGTTTGTCACTACGCTGGATATTTTGTAGATTAAACGGTCCAAGATCAGCATTTCCGGCAACCAGTTGCCATGTGTTTTCGCGGCCATAGGCCACAAAGAAGATGGCACCAAGAGCGCTGATGATTAGCAATACAGTTAGAAAAGTCATAGGTCGCTTCATAGCGAGATGTTTAGATCAAAGACAATGGATTGTTACAATCAATTTGGTTGTGCACATGAAGAGCCAGCATCGAGGCGACCAGCTGGTATGTTGCGAAACTAAGCTTTTGTATCGTTCACAAATCCACGCAGAAAAGCAATTGAACTTACTGTCATAACCACTAGTCCGATGGACATAACGACCATCAAAAACACTTGTTCGTTGCCTGATTGAATTGAGATGTTTGGCGCTGCAAGCATGGTTGCCAAATTAAATGAAGCGTCCAAGGTTTGAGCCGCTGCAACTTTCGAAAAACCGAAGATAAGAAAGACGTTGGCCATAACAAAGCTCACCGCGATCACAGCCAGCGATCTTATTCGTCCGCGCTCTATTTCATTTTCTTGTCTTATCTGTCTCATCGCTGTGCCCCAGCTCCCGATTGCATGTTCACACAATGACATGCAAGAATTGCCCATGATGTGCTTTTGCACACACATTGCGGCGGCATGAGGTATAAAACGCGGCGGAGCCGGGGTAACTTTGTGGCGATTATGTGGCGGGCAACCAGCTCAATTCAACGTATCCGGGCTGTACGGTCACTTTGTTTAACCATTTGTTAATAAATGGAAAACGCTGCATTTCGAATTTTCCCTTCGATTCAGCCGTGTGCGTGTACGCGTAAAGTGCAATGTCAGCCACCGTATATTTGTCGCCTGCGATAAATGGCGTTTTGGCCAATTGCGCTTCCATCACACCCAGTGCCCGATGCCCAGCTTCTAATAGTGGATCAAGTTTTTCAGGAACACGCAAATGGGCGCGATTTGGATATACTAAAATTGCCTGTCGTGTCGCGATGGTCCCCTCATGAAAGTTCTGCTCGAAGAACATCCATTCATGAACTTTTGATAGTTCATAGGCATCGGTTGGCAGGAATTGGCTGCCGGCAGCCAAATAGAGCAAAATGGCATTTGATTCAGCGATAAGACGCCCATCTTCAAGTTGCAAAAGCGGTACTTTGCCGTTGGGATTTTTTGCGCGGAATTCAGGGCTTTCTGTAACGCCAGATCCGTACTCGCAATCTTCGTGTTTGAATGCGATACCCAATTGATGCATCAGCAATCGGACTTTGTAAGAATTTCCTGACGACGGCATAGAGAAGAGCGTGTACATGAACGAGCCTCACTGGTTTTTGTGACACAGTTATCGGCATCCCGGCCTCTGCGTGCAATTCAATAATCTTGATAATTGGTATTAGGAATTTTGAAGCCTAAGCTGTACGCGGATTGACCAGCCAAACACATGCAATGCCGATTAAAGCTGGGACAAGTTGAACGTAGAGAGTTTTGATATCGGCCGTGAATGCACCAAAAACACCTGCAACAGCTACAAAAATCAGAAAACAGGTTGCGACGTTTCGTTGCCATTTTGCATCGCGAATGAGCAGCGACCAAACCAGGCCCGCCGCGAGGAAACCATTATAAAGGCCTTGATTGGCCGCCATAGGCGTTGTCGGTGCAAACAGTTCGGCGGGAAATGAGCTGAAAACACGAGGTCCGCGCGATTGCCAGGCAAATATTTCGAACCATGCAATATAGGTGTGGATCAAGGCCACGAAGCCCACGACAATGGAAGCTATCTTGGACATTTTGTCCTTCTATGTTTAGCCGGTGGCTGGTTTGCTCACCAGTGGACGCAATTTAGTTTCACTATCGTCTTTAAACCACTCTGAGAAATCGGCGGGCGCGAGGCGCGGGACCGCGGCAGCGAAGCCCTGCACCATATCGGCACCGGCGGCTTCGGCCATTTCAATTTGCCACATTTCTTCCAACCCTTCGAGAATGACGTCGATGCGGAGTGATTGAAAGTGCGCGACCAATCTCTTTAGCTCTGTTAGTCCTGAAGCATGATCCATAAGGCTTTTGATCATCCCGCCATCAAATTTCACAATGTCGGGCGTCAATTGCTCAATGCGGGACATATCGGATGCTTCAGATCCAAAGTCATCCACTGCAATCCGGTAGCCGCGCGCGCGCAATGCATAGATAAAATAGCTTAGATGGTCGCGAGAGCGCTCTGCCTTTTCTGTGATTTCGCAGACGCAGTCGACGGGCGAAAGACCAGAAATACGAAGCTCGGTACCCAAATCCTGTAAGATTGTCTCAAAGGCAGAGATTGGTTCGATGAGAGATGGATCGAAATTTAGAAACAACCGCCGCGCACTTTGTGGCAAACCATTTGCATTGCGAACGTGAAGCGTTCGCGCCAGGGTCTCAATACGAAGCTGATCGTCACTTGCAATCGATTGCAGGAACGGCCCGGTCAATACCGGCGTTTCGTCCAAATAGGGACGCAGAAGTCCTTCAAAAGCAACCGGCCGCAACTTGCCCTTGGAAAATCTGAAGATTGGTTGAAGCGCGGACTTCAGTGTGAAGTCCCCATATTCAGCGATCCAGCTGCCATCGAACTGGCGCTTCAACGGTGTTTGTTTTTCTGTTGTTTCAGAATGTTTCACGCTGTTTGACCCACACGTTTGTTTATCTATTGCGGCCAATATCGCGCAAAGCTTTAAATTTATGGTTAATCAATGATGAATGGATTGGCCAGCTCATATTTTATTGCATTGCGACATAAATTCGTGCGTAGCTAAGTTTTGCAGCGCTCAAGCCTTGCGAAATGCAGATAATAGGCGCATATCGTCCGCGCTCGAAATTGAGACAATTCGAGCTACGAAACTCAACATTTTGGAGATGAAAATGGCATTCCTTGCTGACATTCTTTCGCGCGTTCAACCTTCTGCAACAATTGCTGTTGCCCAAAAGGCAAGAGAGCTGAAAGCTGCTGGTCGTGATGTCATTGGCTTGGGAGCAGGGGAACCTGATTTCGATACGCCGGACAATATTAAGAAGGCCGCCAATACGGCGATCGCGGAGGGCAAAACGAAATACACGCCAGTTTCGGGAATTCCTGAATTGCG
>JBCDFK010000261.1:0-4355 GCA_039178065.1 Pseudomonadota bacterium
CAATTGCATCCTGATACATGGACAACTTGTCTTCAGGTAGACCAGGAGCAGCAAAGAAACCGCGCCAGTTCACAAAGGTTGTATCATTACCCTGTTCAACCATTGTTGGTGCATCCGGGAAGGAATCAACACGCTCAGGTGCTGTTACGCCAATGATGCGCACTTCGCCAGCTTTTGCCAGCTCAATTGCTTCAGAGAAACCCGTGGAAACGGCCTTTACTTCACCAGACAATAGGCCGGCCATTGTTGCGCCACCGCCATCATAAGGCACATATTTCATTGCAATCGGATCGGCACCAGCGGCCTGGAAAACCATTGCAGCAACAAGATGGTCCATGCCACCTGGAACAGATCCACCGCCAATGGCCACGCCGTTTGGATCGGCGTTAAATGCCTCAATCAAACCACTTAGATCCTCAGCACCGCCATCAGCAGCGACAACCAAGGCGGCATAGTCGCCGATGGTTCCGGACACCAAAGTTAGGTCACGGAAATTTTGCGGAAATACACCCGTCAGTGACCGGATCACGATAGGTGTCGAGTTGACCATCAATGTGCCGTGGTTGCTGTCGGCATTCTCAATAAGATAACCGATGGCCTTGCCGCCACCGCCGCCAGACATGTTCTCGTAAGAAGCGCTGCCAACAATTCCAGCGCCTGTCAGCGCTTCGCCAGTTCCGCGCGCGGTGCCATCCCAACCGCCACCAGCGCCGCCGGGGATCAAAAAGTGAATGCTGTCTAGAACCTTATGACCATCAGCTTGTACGCTCGATGTAACACTTAGAGCGGCAACGGCCGCTGCAATCAGGACCTTTCGGCCCGTTTTAAAAATTGTCATGTTTTCCTCCCATTTGACAACCGACCGCACTGCGGTTCAGTTAGAAAGACAGAAAGCACGAAAACCTGACACAGACCTGACACCGAAAACACGGCCATCACAAATTATGAGGTTTCTACTCGTTGAAGATAATTTAGAGCTTGCGAATGCCATATCGTCGCGTATGCGGCAGGACGGGCATGTCGTTGAGCATGCTGCAAAATTGGACGACGCAACAGCTTTTGTCGAAACTGGAGAGTATGATCTTATCCTGCTCGATATAATGCTACCTGATGGTGATGGGCGCTCATTTCTTAAAAGACACCGTGAAAGTGATTTGGACACTCCGGTGATCATATTGACCGCACGAAGTGAGGTGTCAGACCGAATCGGTTCACTTGATCTAGGGGCAGACGACTATGTCACCAAACCATTTGATCATGCGGAACTCGAGGCTCGGTGCCGAGCGATTTTGCGCCGTAAAGCGGGCAACTTCCAAACTGTCGTCGAAATCGGAGGCATTGTGTTTGATCCGGTTGCGGGCCGTTTGGAGGTGCTTGGCGAGAAAGTAACATTGCGCAATCGTGAGCTAAGGCTCTTGGAAGTTTTCATCAATGCGCCGGGGCAGGTGTTTTCAAAGCAGAAATTGGCGGATCGCTTGTTTGCGTATGATGATGATGCCTCAGAGAACGCGATTGAAGTTTACATTGGGCGGCTGCGAAAACATCTTGAAAAGTCTGCCCTAAATATCACAACCCTACGCGGGCTTGGCTATCGGCTTGACCATGACAAATAGTCTTCCCACTTCTGGGTCACTAAGAAGTCGCCTGGTTCTGACGCTGATTGGAGGAGCTGCTATCCTCGCACTATTGCTGTTTTTTGCAATTCGGAGCTATGCAACCCAGGTTGCCCAACAAGGGCAGGACAACATTTTGAGTGCGTCTGTAACCTCGATTCTGGATGCAGCAACTATACGGGACGGAAATGTTGAAATCGACATTCCCTATGCCTCGTTTTCGATGCTCAGCACCCAGTCTGATGACCGTGTTTTTTATGCAATTTATCAGGACCAGAAATTTCTATCAGGTTATCCAGACCTAACACCTCCAGAGATGCCATCAGACAGCGCCAGCATCTCGCGCTCCGTTAATTTTAAGGGCGTAAGCGTTCGAATGTTCACCGCAAGTAGAACGCTGATCGGAACAGACCAGCGCACACGAATTCGGGTTGTTCTGGCACAAACGCAAGACTCGCTTTCAGGCACATTGGTCCAAATTTCGCGCAATGCGGCCTTGTTTGGCATCGGATTCTTTGGGCTAACAACACTTCTATCATTTTGGGCTACCTCGACGACCATCGGACAATTGCAGCGGTTGACAACCTCGGTCACCAAGCGCGGACCACAAGATCTCAGCCCGTTCGAAAAACCTGTTCCGACAGAAATGCTGCCGCTTGTCACATCGCTAAATTCACTGATGGGACGTTTGGACCATTCGCTTAGCCAATCGGAAGACTTTATTGCTGAGGCTGCTCACCGCGTCCGAACACCGTTAGCCACCGTTCGTTCTTATGCAGAAGCGACGTTGCAACGCGTGGACAAGGAAGAAAACCGGCAAGCAATGCGATCGATGGTGCGTGCTATCGACGAGAGCTCTCGCGCAGCAGGTCAGCTCTTAGACCATGCCATGATTACCTTTCGCGCGAGCCATCTTGAGCGCCAAAGCATCGACCTGGTTAGTTTGGTCCACGAATTATTGGTACGCCTGACACCAATTGCGGAGATGAATGACCTC
Organism: Pseudomonadota bacterium; assembly: GCA_039178065.1. Classification (GTDB taxonomy): domain Bacteria; phylum Pseudomonadota; class Alphaproteobacteria; order Rhizobiales; family Rhizobiaceae; genus Ahrensia. The sequence continues at coordinate 2,611 of JBCDFK010000261.1, forward strand.
GAGCTAGCTTTTCAAAGCGACCCTGAGGTCGTTTACTCAGGTGATCCTATACTCATTCAAAATGCAGTTCGTAACCTCATAGACAATGCAATTAAATATTCACCCAGCGAAGGCACGGTGGAGATTATGGTAACCGCCAGTCCGCGCATCCAAATAAGGGTTTGTGATAGTGGCAAAGGGTTTCCAAACAAAGAAGTGGGCAAGCTTGCAAGACGCTTTAAGCGTGGCGCGAATGCTGAAGGTACGATAGGCTCTGGCCTAGGCCTCACCATAGCGATGGATGTTGCCAAAGCGCATGGTGGCGAACTGCAATTGTCGAACCGGCCAGGGAGTGGCGCATGCGCACAATTGTCCTTTTGATTTTGATGTTGCTATCGCAGACGATCCACGCGCAGGAGTGGGAAGACAAGCAAGTTTTCAATGAAGGCGCGTCGTCTGATAAACTAAGAATCATATCGAGCACTGATAGTGCCTTGTTTGAACCCATTATCCAGAATTTTGTTTCCGAAAATTCCGACGTCACCGTTGAATACCTAGTCACAGGAACGGCCGATATTGACCGGCTATTTCGGGCAAATCCAGATGCGTTTGACCTGGTGATTTCCAGTGCGATGGACTTGCAGCTTAAAATTGTCAATGACGGGCTGGCACTTCCACTCGTAAATGTGACACACCCGGCTTGGGCCCAATGGCGTCAAAGCCTGTTTGCTTTTACCTCTGAGCCTGTCTCCATTGTCATCAATCGTGCAGCATTTGAGGGCCAACCGATCCCCAAAAGTCGCCAGGAATTGATTGAAGCCATTAGAAAGCGGCCGGAAGTATTTCAGGGCCGTGTTGGCACCTACGACATCCGCCAATCGGGGGCTGGATATTTATTCGCAACGCAAGATGCTCGCGCATCGGAAACCTATTGGCGCCTGATGGAAGTAATGGGTGGATTAGATATGCGATTGTATTGTTGTTCTAGCGAAATGATCGATGATCTTTCAGATGGCACGCTCGCGGTCGCCTACAATGTGTTGGCAAGCTATGCTGCTGCTCGGGCTGAAAGCAAGGATGCGCTGGCAATTATTCTGCCTTCTGATTTTCCAACAACCATGATGCGTACCGCCTTGGTTTCAAGGGACGCGGTTAACTTTGAACCAGCTGCTGCATTCGTCCGTCACTTGATCGCTTTGCAGTCAGGCGCGGATAAAGAGGTGTTTCCGCTGCCGCCACTCAACTCGCAATTGAACGACGACGATCGCTCGACGATCGCTTTGGAGCCTGCCCTCATCACTTATCTTGATGCACTAAAGCGGCAAAAATTTCTCGCTGAGTGGGAAGATGCGGTTATTCAAAAGTAACTCATAGGGAAGTTAGTACACTAACAAATTGGTCTGTCCGCTCAGAGCCCAAGCCGGTCCAGCTTCGAACTTCTTGGTATGGCAGCTTTCTGACACATCTAAGTCGTCTTTCCCGGACTCGCAGTTAACTCGAATGCTAGAAAATCAAAGACGGCTCTCACTCGAGCGCTTGTTTTCAATTCAGCATGGGAAGTGAGCCATATCGGTCGCGACATTTCAGGAGCATTACTCAGCACACGTTGAACATTCGGTTCATTGGCTGCGTGAATGGTATATCCCAAACCGACCCCACATCCTGCAAGAACTAGTTCCCACGCTACTGAAGGGTCATCACACCGATAACGGAAAAAGTCTTGAGTGATTTCGACCCCCATATCTGCAAGCTCCCTGTTGATTTGC
>JBCDFK010000262.1:0-4344 GCA_039178065.1 Pseudomonadota bacterium
CTCAGCGGTAGCCGTTGGAATAAGTGCCATCGTTTAGATTTTCGTTTGCCAGCTTTCCCAAGATGCCAGCCACATCTTGTGATGCTTTAATATTAACAGACAATGCACGCTCATTTTCTGCAGCGCTTGTCTTCAGCATTTCGAGCTCCTTACTTAAGTCCGAACCCTCGCTTTGAGTAGTAAGCTCCCTGAGCGCGGTGCTGAGCTCATATAAGCAACGGTTTTTGCGCGAGGCCAGTTCTGAAACGTCAGCGCGCGGATTTGCTTTCAGCAGTTTTGTTTCTTCGTCAAGAATTCCAGCCGTGCGGAGCAGGAGCCGTTTTACGGCACTCGAATTTTCTGGAATAAAACTGGCCATCAATTCACCTAAGCATTGCAATTTTCATTGTAGTTAGCGCCCTAGTTTTCCGCGTTCGATGACTGATGCTGTAGCGTTCTGGTTCGATGCTTCTTGATCAATGAGCGAGGCGATCCCGAAATCAGTTTGCTTTACCGCTACATTGGCCAACTGGTCCGACAGCATGGAGCGCCAAGCGTCGCCAGCAAATCCCTCACCGAAGTATTCGCTATCTTCGGGGAGGATGCTCGTCATCATCTGCGCGACAAATATTGCTTCAAACTTTTTGGCGACAGATAACTCGCTGACCAGATTACCGGATTGAGTGGACTGAGAAGACGAAGCGAGTTGGGCTGAAAATTATACCCCCAAATTTTCCTTCGATTGTCCGAAGGTCAATTTCGTAGCTAATTCTGGATTTGCCGATTGAGCGATGCGATCAACGCCTCCAACAGCCATATTTAATAGTTCCGCCGCCATGAAAACCACAGTTTATGTTAATCTGGTTTCAGTCTAGTTTCTTAAACTTGTCCGTAGCTGATACTGCTTCATCCGGCATTGTTGTGCGATCTGCAGTTTCAGCCAATGCCATTGCCTCGTTTGACTTAGCGACATTGGTGCTGGCCTCGCTTACCGCTTCATCAAATAGCTCCAGTTTCCGTTTTTCCCTGATTGCCGCTTCGCGCTTCTCGCCATTAAGCACTTCGAGTTTATCGGACTGAACCATAAGATTTTTAAGGTGCTGATAGGTCAATTTTGGAAACACGCGAGCTGAAATGCCCTCGCCTTCCACCAACGCATTGATCTCTTCGATTTGGTTTTTCAAGGCGTGCTTTGCGCGAATAGTTGCTGCAAAATCCATTTCCGATTTTGCAAGAACGGACTTTTGGATCCGTAAAAGGCGCTTTTTACGCTTTAAAACATCCTTCATTTCAAACCTACCTCCAAAATAATCGGCAATGCAGCAACAAATAGTTTGAGCATATGCGGGATCGCAAAATACAAAATGACGAGCGCACCGAACAACATGAATGGCAATGCGATAAAGTAGATGGGAATCTGAACAGCAAGTTTGTTGATAAAACCAACCGTCAAGTTCGCGATAATTGCGAAACCAATAAACGGACTTCCCAAACGAAGCGCTACAAGAAAGCTCTCGTAGAGCACGTCTGTTAAGCCGACTAACATCATGCGGATATCAGGTAATATTTGCATTGGTTGCAAATCATAGGTGCGTATCAGAGCGCCCAAAACCATATGATGGAAGTCGAGCATGAACAGCATCAACAAAGCAGAAAATGAAATGAAGGAACTAAGCGCAGACTGCGACTCCTGTCCTTCAATAGGCGCGCCCAGCATGCCACCAAATCCAACGGTCATTGCGATGCCGGCGGCAATGAATTCCAATGCCAGGAGATAGAACCGAACGATCAATCCGAAATATACACCGATCAACAATTCATTTAGAATAGCAAGCAGCAAGCGACTGCCGTCCAGCGTGTCTGCAGGCGTTTGAGGCGCAAGAAACCCGGCCAAAGCAACTGAAATTGTAAGCGCAGCATAAAGCCTGATTTGTGCCGGAACCCGCATACTCGACAAGCCGGGCAAGACCATAAAACAGGCGCCAATACGGCAAAACACCAAAAAGAAAATCGTTACATCATCGGCGAGGTATTCGATCAAGAAATTGATCCAAGAATTTTTATCTCGATCCCTTTGCCAATTTCAACGTGCGATAGAACTGGCAAGTCTGGATGCATACGCTCAACAATCATACGAACATAGGGACGCGCTTCCGGCGTTGTGACAATCGCAAAGCGACCGCTTTCCAATTTGTATTTTTTGATGATTTTATCGGCATCTGTTCCAAACTCTTCCAGTATGCGCGGATCGATATCAAACTGGACAACTTCGCCACTGGCATCGCGTTTGAGGCCCTCCCGAAAGGCAAGTTCCCATCGATTGCCCAATCGTAGCAGATTTAGAATGCCGTTCTCAGTCAGATCTCCACATAGTTGCTGGGCGATACGTGTGCGAACATGTTCAACAATCGCCTCTGACTTTCTGATGGTTGGCGCAACCTCTGCAATGGCTTCAACAATGAGCGACAAATTGCGAATAGAAACTCGTTCCGACAACAGCAATTTTAGGACCGATTGGAAACCGGGATATGAGATATGAGCGCTACATGTATCTTCTACCAGCTTCCGATACTCAGGCTCCATTTGAGAAATTAGATTTTTCATCATTGTGAATGAAAATAATTGCGGCAAATTGTTTCGTAACACTTCGCTCAAATGTGTGAGTAGCACCGAGATGTTGTCGGCACTTTGTAGATTGAGAACCTTGATGTCATCTAAGAATGAATCCGGTACCGATACAGCATCCAAACCATAGGCCGGTTCTTTGACCGGAGATTGGGGTATATTTTTAAGCTGTTCATGATTGCCGAACACCATCAACTCACCAAGGCGAATTTGATACTCGGCAACAACAGTGCCATGAACCTTAATCTGATAAGACTTAGGATCCAGCCCGAAGTCATCTGTTATTTGAACCTCAGGCACAACAAAACCATATTCAAGCGCAAAGCGTTTTCGCATCTTGGTCATGCGATGTGCCATTTCCTGGCGGTTTGGCAAGAATCGCGCCGATAGCTGTTTTCCCAAGACCAGTTCCAACTCTGAACTGCGCAAGGATTCTTTGACGGTGTCGCGCTCCGTCTCCTGCTTCTTGAGTTGTTCAGCGGTTTGTTTCTCGAGTTCTTCTGCGCGCGCGCGCGCTTCCACAATGGGTTTTATGTACCCAACAGCGGTCATTAGCGCTGCTAGCGCGAAAAATGGTAGCGCCGGCAAGCCGGGCATTAAGCCAAGTATGACCAGCATCACTGCGGCGACAAAAAGCGCGCGCGGATAATTGCCCAATTGATTGAGAATGGCTTTTTCTGCAGAGCCAGTGGTTCCGCCTTTTGAGACCAATAGACCAGCAGCTAGAGATACGATGAGCGCTGGAATTTGTGAGACCAAGCCATCGCCGACCGATAATCTCGTAAACACATCAGCGGCTTCGGCCAATGCCATATTGTGGCGCGTTACGCCAATGACAATGCCACCGAAAACGTTGATGGCGGTAATGATAAGTCCAGCAATGGCATCGCCGCGCACGAACTTAGATGCACCGTCCATGGAACCAAAGAACGAGCTTTCCAATTCCAGTTCCCGGCGACGCGCCCGTGCTTCTTTGTCGTCAATCACACCTGCTGATAGATCTGCGTCGATTGACATTTGTTTGCCGGGTATTGCGTCTAGTGTGAAGCGAGCCCCAACTTCAGCAATACGTGTCGCGCCTTTTGTGATCACCAAAAAATTTACAACGATCAAAATGAAAAATACGACGATACCAATGACGAAATCACCGCCCATCACAAATTGCGAAAAGCCTGCGATCACATTGCCCGCGGCCTGAGGACCGTTGTGCCCTTCAGACAAAATCGCTCTCGTGGTCGCAATATTAAGCGAAAGACGAAGCATTGTCGCAATAAGCAGAATCGTTGGAAAAGATGAGAAATCAAGTGGCTTTGCAATCCACAATGCCACCATCAAAATCAAAACCGACACAGCAATCGATAAGGCCAAGCCAAGATCAATTAGGAGTGTCGGGACCGGCAAGAATAGAATTGTAAGCATCATGATGATGCCCACAGCAAAGGCTATGTCGCGACCTTGGAAGCCGACAACTTGCTCCGTGTTTTCGTTAACCGCCAAGTTCACATCCCAATGCTACAATTCGTCATCAATGTAGATGAGGAAACTTGCGTGAGCATGGGGCGATGACCAGGGTCGTAAGCAGTCAGCGCTGATTATTGATAACTTAGAAGCCGGTTGCAATTCTCGAGTAAAGCACATCGGTGAGCCGGCCGATTTGCGACCCCATAAATGGTGCTGCCGCTGAGACGGCAAGAAATATCGCCACAATTTTTGGCACGAATGTCAGCGTAATTTCTTGAA
>JBCDFK010000263.1:0-4319 GCA_039178065.1 Pseudomonadota bacterium
GAGAAGTGAATGTCAATAAGGAAAACAAAATCAAATGGTTAGGTGTCTCTATGACTAGCTATGAGAAGGCCAAAATCTGCCTCCCGGGTGCGCCATTTTTCTTCCCGCAGTTCCTCAGCAAGCGTCCTCGCCAACTATCCAATGTGCCAGGCATTGTCAGCTATGCAGCAATCCAGTTGCTTTTTTTAACATCCATTGAACCGAATGCGGGTTTGAGCGCACCTTATCTACAATAGAGCAGGTAGCGCGCAATGAGACGAGCCGACCGAATTGTTGAAGAATATCTGGTGATTTCGGCCCAAATGGGGAACCGAGATGCGCTCGAACGCCTCGTTGCGCTTCGCGGGCCGCGCTTGCTTGCGCATGCAAGTCGGCTGATGGGCAATAAAGAAGAAGCACGAGATGTCTTACAAGATGCGTGGATCGATATCATACGCGGTTTGCCCAAGCTGGCGGATCCGCGCGCATTCCCCGCGTGGGCGACGCGGATTATGACACGACGCTGCAGCAAAGCAATTCGCAACAATGTTAGGTCGCGAGAATTAAAAAGGGAGTTCGGCGCAACTGCAGAGCACATATCAGTCTACGATGATGATTGGTCGGCTGATGCAGCGGCGGTACGCAGAGCCATTGCATGTCTTCCCGCAGCCCAGAATGCAGCAATTGCACTGTTTTACTTAGAAGAAATGAGCGTGGCGGAGGTTTCGGTCGCGCTCGATATTCCCGTCGGCACCGTGAAAACCCGGCTGATGCATGCACGTGAAAAACTCAAAGCAACTCTTACAGACGCAGGAGAAACAGATGACCAAGCTCGATGATTTGATTGAAGAAGCGCTAAGCGTAGAAGACCGCGATATTTTGGATGCGACCGCAGAACAAGGCTGGTTTGAGCTCGGCTTAAGTCAGTTCAGCGGCCGGTTAGGTTGGGTGACCTGGCTGATCATGGTGTTGCAGGTGACGATGTTTCTAATCGGGTTTTGGTGCGCTTATCAATTCTACAATTCAAGCGAGCTGCTGCCTGCGCTCAAATGGGGCATTTCGGGCGCGGTGATGATGCTGATGGGCATCATTGTGAAAATGAGCCTTGTACCGCAAATGCAGGCAGATCGTATTTTGCGCGAGCTAAAGCGCCTTGAACTAATCCTTGCAAAACAGCGATCATCAACCAGCGATTAGATCAGCCTACTAAGCCTGCAGGACAAAGGAGCCTCATATGAAGATCGCAGAGCTTTCCGAGCGTTTGATGGGTATGGATGATGCGACGTGGGACAGACATGCCAACCCATGGAGCGGTTGGACACGCGTCCCAATTTTGCCGCTTTTATGCCTGGCCATTTGGAGCCGCGTATGGTTTGGCTGGGGTGCACTTTGGTTCGTGCTCGTCGTTGTTGTTTGGACGTGGTTGAACCCGCGTTTGTTTGGCCCACCAAAACATCACAATGCCTGGATGACCAAGGGCGTTCTTGGGGAACGTATCTGGTTAGCACAGAAGACAACCGCCATACCCGAACATCATGCGAGGGTTGGCAAATTTTTGAATGTTGGCGCTGGAATTGGTGTTCTTTTCTTAGGTTATGGGCTATGGCGACTTGATATTGGCTGGACGTTCGCTGGATTGATTACAATGATGGGAGCAAAGCTATGGTTTTTAGATCGCATGGTCTGGCTTCTCGCTGATAAGCAAAATGAAGCTGGGCAGTCTTCGCCTTAGTCATTGGCGTGTCCAGTCTTTGAACTGTTAGTCAACGCCTCGCAATTCTCTGCCCCAAACGAGCCCAAAATGCCCTTACCAAACCCCACTGAAAAGAACCCGCTCATATTACCTAATGGCAGCCGCGATGAGGCCACGGTGTTTTTGGCCAATGTCATTGACCATCCGAATATCGAAATTGGCGCTTATTCATATTACAATGATGCCAGGCTGCCCGAGGACTATGCGAGCACGCTTGCGCCCTATCTGTTCGCCGGTGCGCCGGAAAAGTTGCAAATTGGAAAGTTCTGCCAAATTGCGCAGGGCGTGCAATTCATAACGTCTACAGCCAACCACCCCATGGACGGCATATCGACCTATCCATTCGCGATATTTGATCCGCCTCGTTTTGCAAATTATCGCAATAGCCTGCCTGCCGGCAGCGACACGATTATTGGCAATGATTGCTGGATTGGGCGCGAAGCCATGATAATGCCCGGTGCACATATAGGAAACGGTGTGATTATCGGTGCCGGATCAGTTGTTGCAGGCACTATTCCAGATTATGCCGTGGTCGTCGGAAACCCTGGACGCGTTGCGCGCAAGCGATTCTCTGATGATGCAATCGCAACACTTCTAGCGCTGGCATGGTGGGATTGGAGTGCCGACCAAATATCAGACTCGGTCGAATCCATTGAGAGCGGCGATATCAGCGCTCTGGAGCAAGCTCATAGATCGTTTGCATCAAGGTAAATCGAATCTTCGGTGACGTTGAAGCAATTAATGCGTTAGTGGGGCGATCGCGTCAACTTGCTGGCTTTCGTCCAAACCCGAGTGTAATGAATATTGCTATCCATGCGAATGGTCCCAAAACAGTTCCCAATAGAAACCAAAGACCAACATGCTTTTTCCGATAAGCCGCAAAAAGCGGCACTGTCGACGCACAGAGCAACCAAAACAGTACAACCAGCCGAAATTGATCTATTCCCACACTCATACCCACATAGTTCTGCCAAAGCGATAACAATGGGAAGTTAGGAGGTAATGGCTATGTGGCAGCAACGCCATTACCTCCTGAGAATTCAGCACAGGGGAATGCTCATATGGAGCGCTGACTTTGAACCCGCTGCACGATCACATTACGTAAAGTTTGGGAATTTTCACCCTCTGAGCCCAGACTTTGTCGCAATTGGTCAGCTATTGGCGTCATTGGTCAATGAATTGACGCACGACGTCATAAGACGCAAACCGTCATGTCATTGATCGGCCAAGTTGTCCTTGATTGTGGCAGTGATTGTGGCAGTTTTTGCTAACGAAACGACTCAAAAGTTGACGTCTAAGTTGTGATTTGCCCCTAAAACTTGTTGGTTTTTGTCTGCGCAAAGGAAGAAACCTAATTGGCTTTCAAAAGAGCCAAATGCATTGACAATCAGTCTAGTCTCCATCATAAGCCTTTCACGATTGGGCTCAACGTCCGGCGGCAGCTTATATTGCGCCAAAACCGGACTGGAATTGCCTCTTAAACAAACACGGTATTTAAGGGTCATCGCGCATCGCGGTGAAAATGACATGTCAACGAAACGTACTTTTCAGCCATCACGTCTGGTTCGCGCACGTCGCCACGGTTTCCGTTCGCGTATGGCAAATGCTGCTGGTCGCAACGTATTGGCTCGCCGCCGCGCAAAAGGCCGCAAAAAGCTCTCAGCCTGAGTTTTGAAGGCCGGGTTTGAGCAGCTTTGACAGCATGGCACAGGCCGGGAAAAAGCAGATTTCAAATTCCAAACTCAATATGATGCGAAAACGCGCGGACTTTTTGGCCGCGCGTGATGGCGTTCGTGCGAAAGGTTCTGCCCTGCGCACCGAAGTATATCCCAACAACAGTGACAATCATCCACCCAGAATAGGTCTCACGGTTACCAAAAAAAACGGTAATGCAGTGATGCGCAATCGCATAAAACGTCGCATCCGCGCTGCAATTATTTGCAATGGCACTGATGAAATGCGTGCCGCGCATGATTATGTGTTTATTTCCAAACCAAATGCGCTTAACGCGCCCTTTGACACATTGCGCAGCGACGCCAGATTGCTCATAGAGAAGTCGCATCAGCGTTTGGATGAGAAGACTGCCAGACGATCGCAAAAATAGAAGCCAAAACAACCGGATTTCGGAAGCATGGAAAATAATCGCAACTTGTTCCTGACGATCGCCCTTTCAGTGGCCATCCTGTCCTTGTGGCAAATTTTCTATGTCAATCCACGCATTGAAGAGCAGCGACTAGAACAAGCGCAAATTCAAGCGCAGACGCAGGCCGCGACGCCTGGCACCTCAACAGAGGGTGGAGATATCCCAGCTGCAACCGTAACACCGGGCACTGCTGCAAGCGATATTCCTCAAACAAGCATCGCCGGTCAGTCTGGCAATTTGTCCGATGATCGGGAAGCAGCGGTTTCTGCTGCTGGCCGTATCGCCATCGAAACCGATCTTCTTACAGGGTCAATCAATCTTGTTGGCGCACGTTTCGATGATCTTTCTTTGAAGAATTATCACGTCACCAATGATGACGAATCACCGATTGTAGATTTGCTGACCCCCGCCGGTGTTCAAAACGCCTATTTCGGTGAATTTGGA
>JBCDFK010000264.1:0-4309 GCA_039178065.1 Pseudomonadota bacterium
CAGCTACTTCGGAACTAACACGGCCAAGGTAATTGCTATCTTTGTTGTGAAGAAACGTTGAAAGCGAAGTTTCTGCTTCGGCAGCCGACATTTCTTCATCTCCCAGCACCGACCCAATGACGGTTAGTTCGATTTTTGTTCCAATCGCCCGCAATTGCTGTACTGCCGCCATGACATCAAATACTCCCTTACTTGCCATCACATTTGAATTCCAAAGTAGATTAAACGCTGCTTCAGATAGGGGTATTTCTAGCCTATCAGCTCCGGCGGATAGTTCGAAATTTTCACATAAGTGTACTTCAAAACCCGAGATTTTACATAGCTTTGAGAAAAGGTGTTTCGATGGTACGATCAGCTCACATCTCCGGTAGGCCCATTGCGCCAACGGCGATATCGACCGTTCAGAGAGCAAATCTACAATATCTGAGCCATGCGCATGAACCACGACACGCAACCCAATACGCGAGAAAAAAAGTGCTGGCAAATCTCTAAAAAATCCCGCTGTAGAGCGAGAACAAACGACATAGATGACATCTATTCGTTTAAGGAAGACGTCGCGCAATATACGCAATGCGTTAATTGCCCAGCAGAGTATAGCTGTTGGTCGCCCCGAGCTTGGAAAAACAAAATACAAAACATTCCCACATTTGGGCAATACCGTTTCAGCAACTCTTTGTGTAACTATCGCTTGGCCGGTATTGTCTGAATAATCGGTCGACCAGACAGCAATCTGCGCGTCGAATTTGCCATTGCTACTGCCCTTCTTTCTAAACAATACGTCAGTCATTCTAGTTCATCGATCATTGCTATGAGGCGTTGTGTCATATCTGAAGCGTTGAACGAATGTTCAGTTGTTAATACTGAATGGGCAGACATCTCTGAGAGCACTTCCGGACACGCTAAAAGATCGGCAGTGGACTCGGCCAGCGCAACTACGTTTCCTTGCTCGAAGGTAACTCCGTTTTCACCTGGGCGCAGCGCGGCAATTTCAGGCATTTGCTGCCAACGGTTGTCATGGACGATCGCTGGCAATCCATAACTGAGCGCGTGCACGAGCGACAGGCCAACCGCTCCCGGGTAAACGAAAGCTTTGCAGGTATTCGCGATCTCTGCGATCCTTGCTTCATCGGTTATAGCGCCATGCCAAACAATTCGATCAGAAATACCAAGTCGGTTCGCTTCGTCCCGCAGCATGGCCAATTCTTCGCCATCGCCGATAACATCGAGAGTAACATCCGAACACAACTGATGGCTCAATGCCTTGAGCATGAGACCAAGTTCGGCTTTCGGAGTGATCCTACCAACGAACAGGAGATCGCGTGGTCGTTTGTTAAAAGAATATAGTTCTCGCAACGCCTTGATATCTTCCACCTCAATACCGTTATTGAGGCCTCTTATGAGCTTATCATTGGAAGCCCCATAACGAGTGCTGTACTCTTTTACCTCTTGATCCGTGTAGTAAAGAATTGCGTCTGCAAGCCTTGTTATCGATAGTCGGATCGTAGCGCGCCAGGGTTTGCTCGTTGCGGTCCAGTAATGCCCCCACCAAATAATTTTTGCGCCTACGAACTTTGCTTTCAAGATTAATGCCAAGGTTGAAAGCGTCCTTGGTTGGCCCGAAAGCACCAAAACATCACTGCGCCTAATTGGAACACGCAATACGCCGGGTTGCCACTCCAGCCCCGGCCAAAACCGACGCATCGGTGCTAGCGCATGCAACCAAGGTGCTTCGATTTCATTGCGGTTCAACGTGGCGAGTTCTAAATGAGGCGAAGCAAAAACCAACAAACGATCACCTAGAAGCTCATTAAGCCGAACAAAAAAAGGGACGCGGTAAGAAGGTAATGCGGGTTGAAAAATAAGGATGCGAGGACGAGGAGGCAAGGTCACAGAAAACACCTAGTGTTTGCCTGAATTTGTAACTTGCACCAAGCCAGCCGATAGATGCTAAAAAAAGAAAAGGCTGTTCTTTCGACAGACTGCTCTAACACTACTAATTCTCCGCTCACGAAACCTATCCGTCACGATCGGTAGGTAACATCTCAAAACGCCAATGCAACAACATAATTCAATTTCAACAAACGAAGTACGAATCTTTAATTGGCCAAGTGGACATATTGGTTTCGAAAACGGCGTTATGCCCATCATGCCAACTCGTTCCTAGATGAACCATCACCACTGAGAAATCATCGCAGGCATATAATCTGGTTGCTCCAACAAACTCAAAGGTGAGAAGCACGGGTGGAGCTTAATACAGGCTCCTCCCATAGAATAGCGAAAGTGTCGTGCCACGATGAATGCCGCGCGCCGCACCGGACCTGACTTTGCAGCAGTTTGTAGAATGATGTGGTCAGTAGAACCACATTTTCCACCAATAGACGTTTGTGAACTTTTACTGGGTTTGCGGCGTATCTCCTGTTGCAAAATCAAGGTGGCTCTTTGCTTGCATTGGACGCGAATGGGTGGTGACCACAAGCAAACCAAGAGCAACCCAGAAAGTGCTCGAACCATAAATGTTCCCAGAAAACTGAACGGCAACAAGTTGTTGCAAGAATAGCAAGGATACCCAGCCGCACGAAGGAATATTGCGGATAACGAATAACGATGCCTTGAAAGCCAATCCTAAGACAATGAGGAGTGGAATAGTGCCTAAGAGTCCCGTCGCGATCAGCGCTTCCAAAACAATATTATGAGGATAAGGATAATCGGTTGGCTCGCGAACCTCGATAAAATCTCCGATCAAAGGATGATCCAAGAACTGATCGAGTGAGATAAAAAACAGTTGTACACGGGCAGAGCTCGACGCATCGGACAATTGAAACAGCGTCGCGAATCTGGACAAAAGACTGATACCAAGAACCTCATCAATTTTCGAGAAAAGCAACAAGAATTCATCGCCAATGACTGCTGCCATTACGCCAATGATTGTAGCCATGAACATGATCAGTAACATTGCTCCCAAAAGCACCGGAACGGCATTTTTTCGCGTTACTTCAAAGACAATCAGGGTCACAAAAACAGCAACTAACGGGCCACGAGAACCCGATGCCATCAAGCAATACGTACCGATCGCCAAACCAACTAGAAGAAGTAGTAAGTTTAGGCGGTTAAGGCCGCGCATACGAAGCGCCCAATAAGAGATGATTACTAGAACTCCGCCAAATTGTCCAAAAGAAATGGGATTGAGAGATGGCAACTCGGATCGGCCGGTATAGTAGGCAACACCTGCTTCGGAGATCCTAATTGTAGATGACAGCGCAAGAGCTATAGGCAAAAAGACCAGACAAAATACAAATACGAACTTGAGCAGTGAATCAAAATTCACTTTCCCACGGTAGGCCACCAATGACATCATGGGAATAAAGCTGGCTCCCAACGCAAAAATCCAATATTTGCTTGAGTCGAACGCCAGCGCATCGCGGAAAAAATGCGTATCATTGAACAGGCGGGCGAGATAAACCGCCCAAAACATAGTCAATAGCATCGGAAGCATGGCAAAGCGAATGCTGGTTTCGAGCGGCAATTTTACCACAAGAATCATGGCTGCCACTAACCCAGCAGTTCGCATAACGATGGAGGGTAAAGTGTTATCGATTCCAACCGCAGCAGTTGTGGTTGCCAGTACTGGGAACCCTATAGTGCCAACAATCACTACAAGGTAGAAAAAGATGGATAAGCGAATCTTCATTTGATCTTATTTACTTTAGTAATCGGCGACAGTCGAACGATTTGCACATTGCGATAGTTTAAAAATGGTCTTTGCCACACTTACAACCAATGCGCACCAGCCATGAAAAATTTGATTTCGAGTCTAGTTATTTCGAAAATTTTATGTGCCACCAAAGTGCAAGACAGCCGAATAGGAAGCCACGCCGACACCCAGCACCAGGAAGAAAAGTATACTTAAAATTAGAAGAATTTTCGGGGACGTGCCAAAAGGGTTGAGTTCTAATATTCGTGTTTCGCCGAACATTGCCAATAAATGCCCGACCGCTATGGCAATAGAAATCCCCGCGACGAGCCAAAATTCTGCAAACCAATTCTGGATTGCATATGTAAATACCGTACCAAAGCCAACAAGCGACCATTGTCCAAGGATGCTCCATTTGAATATTCCTACCGCGCGAGCAAATAGCTGGGTAGGAAGTCCGAACGTTGCGATACCCCACGCCAAAGAAAGTACGGAGACGGAGAACGTAAAAATAGGCAATACCTCGGATAATAGAAAAAAGCTGAGGAGAGGTGAAGTTATGATAAGTAACGAATATAAAAGTATTGAAAAAAGCACAGTGTTTCCACTTAAACCTGC
>JBCDFK010000265.1:0-4303 GCA_039178065.1 Pseudomonadota bacterium
GGCGATTTTTCATCAGTTTAAACGTGATTGATTCCATCAACGCCATGAACGATGCGTCAATAATATTGTCACTTACACCTACGGTCCACCAGCGCTTCGCGGTTTGATCGGTCGATTCAATGAGCACGCGGGTGATCGCCTCTGTACCGCCATTGAGAATACGCACCTTGTAGTCCACAAGCTCCAAATCGGCGATCTCGCCTTGGAACTTGCCCAAGTCTTTGCGCAGTGCCAGATCGAGTGCATTGACGGGGCCGTGGCCTTCCGAGACGCTCATGCGTTGCTCACCATCGACTGTTACTTTTACAACCGCTTCCGACACATTGATGAGTTGCCCTGCAGCATTGTGACGGCGCTCAACGCCGACCCTATAGCTATCAACTTCAAAAAAGCTTGGAACCTCGCCCAAGGTTCGGCGCGCGAGCAATTCAAAACTTGCATCAGCCGCCTCATAAGAATATCCGGCTGCTTCACGTTCTTTGACCACAGATATTAGCGTATCAAGGCGCGGATCATCTTTAGCGACATCGATGCCACGTCTAGACAACTCATTGATAAAGTTAGACTTTCCGCCTTGATCAGAAACCATAACTTTGCGGGCATTACCCACATTTTCTGGTTTTACATGTTCATAAGTGGTTGGATCTTTGAGAATCGCGGATGCATGAATGCCAGCTTTTGTGGCAAACGCCGACGCACCAACATAAGCTGCCTGTGTCGATGGCGCGCGGTTTAACAGCTCATCAAAGGCACGCGATAGATGTGTTAGTTGCTTGAGTTTTTCATCAGAAACTCTTGTTTCAAAGCGGCTAGACCATGATTCCTTCAATCCAATTGTGCCAATCAATGTGATCAAATTTGCGTTTCCGCACCGCTCGCCAATTCCGTTAAGTGTACCCTGCACTTGGCGAACGCCAGCATCTATCGCAGCCAGCGAGTTGGCAACAGCCTGTTCGGTATCGTTATGCGCATGGATACCCAATTTATCGCCGGGAATGCCTGCAGCAATCACTGCAGCTACTGTTGAACCTATTTCAGCTGGTTGTGTGCCGCCATTGGTATCGCATAGCACAACCCATCGTGCGCCAGCGTCATACGCAGCCTTTGCACAAGCCACTGCGTAGTCCGGATTAGCTTTGAATCCATCAAAGAAATGCTCACAATCAACAAAAGCTTCTTTGCCCGATGCGATTGTTGCTTCGACCGACTGCGTTATAGACTCTAGGTTTTCTTGGTTGGTGCAGCCCAGTGCCACACGGACATGATAGTCCCAAGACTTCGCCACGAAACAAACAGCGTCGGCTGGAGCGCTTATCAACGCGTTTAGCCCGGGATCATTGGAGGCTGAAACGCCTGCTCGCTTGGTCATACCAAAAGCCACGAAAGCCGATGCACTGGTGCGCTTCTGAGCGAAAAATGCAGTATCGGTAGGATTTGCGCCCGGATATCCTCCTTCAACATAATCGATGCCGAAGCCATCTAGCAGATCAGCCACGGCAATTTTTTCATCGACGGAAAAATCGACGCCCGGCGTTTGCTGGCCGTCTCGCAAAGTTGTGTCGAAAAGGTAGATGCGCTCTTTTGTCATTTTACGTCCGGCGTGTGGCATACGGCCTCGATGTTATTGCCGTCGAGATCTAGCACGAATGCGCCATAATAATCAGGGTGATAATGTGCACGAATGCCGGGTGCTCCGTTGTCAGTTGCGCCTGCTGCCATTGCAGCTTCGTAAAATGCGTCCACTTGCGCTCGGTTTTCAGCTGAAAAAGCAAAGTGTACAGGTGGCAATTGCTTTCCGCCCTCGTTCAACCAGAATTGCGGGCTCTCACGACCATAGCCAACCACGCGTTCGCCTCCCGTGAACTCAACAGGCACTTCGTAAAGCATTGCTATACCAAGAGGTACGAATGCAGCATCATAAAATGCAATCGCTGCATCAATGTTGGAAACGCTTATGCCGGAATGGTCAATCATGCCCCTACCCTAAATTTCAGTCTCTAGTAAAACACAGCAATCGTTAGCGCAATGAAAACGCATTAGATTTCCGGTGACCACTCATCGGTATCGTGGTCCGGGTGTTGGCGATTTGAAGCTGCGATGTCTCGGACGCGCTGACCATCCAGATACTCTTCTTCCTCCGTTTTACGACCTGCTTTCGCGCAAATCTCGGCAATCCAAGGATATTTGGCTTCATCGCCATAGGTTGAAACTGGGGGCACAGAGGCCGGATCATCAAGCGATCCAAGAGTAATGGACATCCCATCATAGTCGACGGTTTCAAAAAATAGTGGAGTACCACAATTCTTGCAAAAACCGCGCCTTACAGGTCCAGAAGAATGAAACCATGATGGTTCACCGCGCGTAATTTGAAAATCAGCGCGCTTCACGCCACCTAACGGCATAAAGTAATTGCCGGCGGCCTTTTGGCACATGCGGCAATGGCAAAGATGCGGATCATTGATGTTGGATGTCAATTTATAGCGCAATGCGCCACATTGGCATCCGCCTGTATACTCAGTCATTTAGTCGGCCAATCATCGGTGTCATGATCTGGATGTTGATTTGATACAACGCCCGCGTTCCAATCACTATCCTGAATAGCTTGCATTGGTGCAACTTCAGGCAAATCGAGAAGTCCATCAACGAAATGACATCGATCGCTGAAGTTCACCTGAACCGTTGGTGGTGCGAGTGCAGGATCATCCAAGGTGCCAATTGCAAGCTCAATGCCTCCGTCAAATTCATATGTTAATGGCGTGCCGCAGTTGGCGCAAAATCCGCGCCAATTGCGATTGGAGGAGTGGAAGATTTTTCGCGCTCCGCGCGTCCATTCAAGTCCAATTGCCGTCACCAATGGGCCAAAGAATCCACCAAAGGCCTTTTGGCACATGCGGCAATGGCAAATCGATGCCCGCCCCAAGCCTTCGGCAAGATATCGGACTGCGCCACACTGGCACCCGCCCGCGTATGCGGTCATTTCTTGACCTCCCAACTGGTTATGCGTTCTCCAGTTTCTGAGTCTTTTGAATCCTTTAGCTGAATTCCTTGAGCTGATAGTTCATCGCGAATGCGGTCTGCTTCGGCGAAGTTTTTATCGGCAAAGTGCTTCAAGCGTTCGTTGATTGCAGCTTGGATTTCGGCGCTATCAATTTCAGTACTCAACTCTACCGTTGACAGACCCAAGATCTTCATAGCAGCAGCTAGCGTGCTACCTGACATCGCATGCATCTTTTGAATGGCATCTGGCGTGTTAAGATCATCCAGCAGGCTGGCGAAGCTCTCAGCGACCGCCTTGTCAATTGAACCCTGATCATCGACTTCCAATCGGCGCGAGAACTTGGAAAGTACGGCCTCAGCTTCTTCCAAACGTTTCACACTGAAATCAATCGGTTCACGATAGTGGGTCATTAACATGGCAAGGCGTAGCACTTCGCCGGGCCACTTTCGTCCACCAAATTTTTCCGTATGGAGCAATTCGGCGATTGTCACGAAGTTTCCGTCTGACTTTGACATTTTTTTACCTTCAACCTGAAGGTAGCCATTGTGCATCCAGATGTTGGCCATCTTGTCTGTACCATGCGCGCAGCAGCTTTGGGCGATTTCGTTTTCATGATGCGGGAATATCAAATCCAGCCCACCGCCATGAATATCGAAAATCTCGCCCAAATAGGCGGCACTCATAGCTGAACATTCAATGTGCCATCCCGGGCGACCATGAATGGTCTCGCCATCAAAATTGGCATCCCAGCCTGGCTCGTCTTTATTGGATTCTTTCCATAGAACGAAGTCGCCTGGATTTTCCTTGTGTGACTTTGCCTCAATTCGCGCGCCGGCTTGTTGATCGTCCAGTTTGCGGTTCGATAGCTGGCCGTATGCATTCATCGAAGTAACTTTAAACAGGACTTCACGTCCCTCATCCCCCGTGGCGATGTAAGCATGTTTTTTGTCGAGCAATTGTTGAATTAAAGTCGCCATATCGGCCTTACCATCGTCTCGCGGAAGCACAAAATCTGTGGCGCGCGGCTCATATGTAGGTGGTAGGCAACCGAGAGCCGCTACGTCCTGGTGGAATTGATCAGCTGTTTTTTCGGTGACATTCCGGATAGCTTCATTGAGCGGCAAGTTGGGGTAATCGCGCAATGCGCGTGCATTTATCTTGTCATCAACGTCTGTAATATTACGCGCATAAGTAACGTTGTTTTCCCCATATACATGGCGCAGCAAGCGAAATAGAACATCGAACACAATTACGGGACGTGCATTGCCGATGTGAGCGAAATCATAGACCGTGGGCCCACAAACA
>JBCDFK010000266.1:0-4297 GCA_039178065.1 Pseudomonadota bacterium
CGAACATCTGGAAAGCAAGCCTCAACCTCAATCAGCAACTTTTGCCCGAGGCCCTGACCTTGCGTATCGGGCTTAACGTAAAGTTGGTGCAGCATAGTCGTTTCATTATCGATTTGACTAGCAAACGCCATCGCCCCAATTTCTGCCCCATCGTCACAAATTATGAATTCGGAACGAGGCTTATTAAGGCGCTGCTTGAGCGCAGCAACCGAATGCCATTGCGAAGTGAGTTCGGCCACTTTCTCGCGGCCATAAATCTTGTCATAGGTGTCATGCCACGTTTCGGTGAGCATATTCGAGACAGTTTCTAGATCTTCCTGTGAAGCCGAGCGGACCCACATATTTTAGCAAACTCCGTTGTAGTTATCGCAATCATTGCCAAATTTGATCGCTTTGACAAGTGAGCAGTTTTTCAGCGGTCTTCAAGTGTTAAAACATTCCTAGGCAAATGCGCTGTGAAACCTTCTGAAACGAGCAGGTTAAATGCTTCACGCACTTGTTCCGGGATCTCCTGTTCGACCATAAATCCCAAATCGGGATATGCTGCTACGCGCCAAGTGTCGCCAACTAGTTCGCAAAGCAAGTCATGCATGGAGTGTGAGTCGGTCGGCTGTGCATCAAAACTATGATCAGGTGCTGTGACGGTTGAAACAATATCCAGGGCTCGCGCATCAAGCGATGCACGTACCCGGCGCTGCGTTTGCGGTTTGGTGACCCAAATTATGCGTTGTGCTTGAGGGAATATTTTGCGCGTGAGGCCAATGTTCTCCCCAATATTGCGGGCCTCTTCTTCAATCGCAATGTTTTCCGCGGGCACTCCCAACTCCTTAGCACGCGCCACAAAGGCGGCTGCTTCCGAAGTTGAATAGAGGCCCGTTGTCCAATTACCTGAAGCCCCCTGTAAAACATATCTTGGGCGCGTATGACTGCTTGTAGAGCTCTGTGCAGCGGTCAGCTACCCGCAAATCATATGAGCCAAGTCCAACGATCAGGTCCGCATATATCAGCTGTTCCGATTGATTGTGATATTTCCATAAAATGTCGGCACTTATGAGGTGTTGATCGTTCAACCTTTATCGCTCCCACTGGTCGGTTTTACCAATGTTAGTGCTTGTTTTGGGCCTAGGCCCTCAACCGGGCTGCGGCTTTCGTCAATTGAAAAACCAGCTTTGAGATAGAACGCCAAGGCACGCGCATTGTCTTCCAAAACCGTTAGCTCAAGATATTGGTAGCCTTTTTGCTCTGCATCGCCCGCAACTGCTTTATCGAGCAGGCTCGCGACACCTTTGCCAAACCATTCTGGCGAAATGTGGAAGCGATCAATGTAGATTGCACCGTTGCCCTTCTCGAACCCACCTACATGCCCGACGATTTTTCCAACGGTTGTTTTCGCAACCCAAGATAAAGCATCAGATGCATCAATTTCGCGTTCGAAGAGTTGCGAGGTATGTTTATTTGTTGCCAGTTCGGTCGCCATATCAGCGCCAATCAAGGGCGCATAGGTTCTAATCCAACTGGCATTAATAAAAAGCGTTAGGGGCGCGATGTCGCTGGTTACGGTTGGTAAAATACGAACCGCACTCACGGAGTATTACTCCTCAACGCCCAATTTCGATTTAACCAATTGCTGAACGGTTTGCGGGTTAGCTTTGCCGCCCGTTGATTTCATCACCTGTCCGACAAACCAGCCGGCCAATGCAGGCTTTTCTTTGACCTGCTCCACCTTATCAGGATTGGCGGCTATGATTTCGTCAACGGCGGCCTCAATAGCGCCCGTATCGGTTACCTGCTTCATGCCGCGTTCTTCAACAATTACCGCGGGATCACCGCCTTCATTGAAAACGATCTCAAATAATTCCTTGGCGATTTTACCTGAAATCGTGCCTTCTTTGATAAGATCAAGAATGCCGCCGAGTTGATCCGGGGAAACTGGCGTAGATTCAATATCTTGCCCAGCTTTGTTCAATGCACCCAGAAGATCGTTGATCACCCAGTTAGCCGCGAGCTTCGCTTCACGACCACTAGCAACTTTTTCAAAATAGTCCGCGATCGCTTTTTCAGAGATTAGAACGCTTGCATCATACGCAGAAAGACCAGAAGCCAGAAAACGTTCACGCTTTTCATCTGGTAGTTCTGGCAGATCAGCTTTCAAGCTCTCGATATATGCATCATCGAACTCGAGCGGTAACAAATCTGGATCTGGGAAATAGCGATAATCGTGCGCTTCTTCTTTCGAGCGCATCGACCTCGTTTCGCCTTTAACCGGATCGAACAGACGCGTCTCTTGATCAATGGAACCACCATCTTCCAAAATTGCGATCTGGCGCCGCGCTTCATATTCAATTGCCTGACCCATGAAGCGTATGGAGTTGACGTTTTTGATTTCACACCGTGTGCCGAAGTCTTCACCGGGACGACGCACAGAAACGTTCACGTCAGCACGCATAGAACCTTCATCCATATTGCCATCACAGGTACCCAAATAGCGAACAATTTGGCGTAGCTTGGTGACATAGGCTTTGGCTTCATCTGAAGAACGCATATCAGGCTTGGATACAATCTCCATCAGTGCAACACCAGAACGATTGAGATCGACATAAGACATTGTTGGATGCTGATCATGCATGGATTTGCCCGCATCCTGCTCAAGGTGCAAACGCTCAATGCCAATCTCAACCTCTTCAAAATTGCCTTGTTTGTCTGGGCCTACAGAAATATGGACAGTGCCCTCGCCAACTATTGGCTGTTGAAACTGCGAAATCTGATAGCCTTGTGGCAGGTCAGGATAAAAATAGTTCTTGCGGTCAAACACTGATTTCTTGTTGATCTGCGCTTTCAGTCCAAGCCCTGTACGTACCGCCTGTGCCACACATTCCTGGTTGATCACTGGCAACATGCCGGGCATCGCCGCATCAACGAGCGACACGTTAGCATTTGGCTCGGAGCCGAATGACGTAGATGATCCTGAGAATAGTTTAGATTGCGAAGTCACCTGCGCGTGCACTTCCAAACCGATAATAATCTCCCAATCGCCAGTGGCGCCTGAGATCAAGCGTTTGGCTTCAGTTGTGCGTGTATCGACGAGAGCGTTCATTGGTCTTCCAAATGCAAGATTTCAGTTAAAAGGCACACCTTTTTACTCGCAAGTTCGATAATCTAACTACTGCTTGCTGGCAAGGATTAAGTGATCTTGCCGCCCTTGCCATAGGTCAGATCATTGCGGATCATGTGAGTTACTTCGACAATTCTTTTTTCAATGGTCACTTCGGTTTTTGCTGTCGCCACACGGTGCGAAAAACTCCGTCTTTTACCGGCCGTAAGCTGATTCCACTTTGACTCGAGTTCTGGATCATTCAGGAGGGCGCAGTGCAACGCATCTGGCACATCAACCGCATTTTGATCGGCTATTCGAAAGCGAACATCAACATGGTCTCCAACTTTAAGACTAAGTTCGCTAAAGATCTGTTTGGGAACAATTAGATAATATCGGCCATTGCCTACTGGTTGCCAGGCTCCGTTAAATGGAAAGTCAGCAATTTCTCCATCTATACGAAGACGCGGATGTTGATCAAAAGGTAGCTCTTCTTGCATCGCCTCAGGCAAAACCACCACCCTATAGGTCACATATTTTGGCCCCGTGCCGATATTGTGTGACAGAATTGGCGCTTCAAATCGGTGCGTAAAGAAGGTCATTCAAAATAGATAGTTGCATCAAACAGAATATCCAGCTCAATAGCTTCGAAGGGAATCGCAGCCGTGTCAGAACCATCTCAAGTGGACGTAAATCGCCAAGCCACGCTTGTGGGCATAGGATTGGCAGCGCTGTCATTTGGACTCTTTGCAAGCCACGATGTTCTGGTGAAGATACTGGGTACTCAATATTCGACGTTCCAGATAATATTCTTCTCGGCCTTGTTTTCATTTGCACCTATGACATTGGTTATGAGCGCCGATCGTGCGGTCGAAAATTTCCAACCACACAATTTGAAGTTGATCGGACTTCGTTCAATTTTGAGCGTTGTTGGCATGGGGTCTGCATTTTATGCGCTGACTGTGCTGCCGCTTACCGAGGTTTATGCGATTATCTTCGCAATGCCTCTGCTCATAACGGTTTTGGCGGTACCAATCTTGGGCGAAAAAATTCGCCTCCAACGCGGGTTGGCAGTGATTGTGGGCCTGATTGGCGTCTTGTTTGTGTTACGACCGGGTGTTGCTGAATTCACGCTCGGTCATTTTGCAGCGTTGGTGACAGCATTTGCCGGTGCTTTCTCATCTCTCATCGTTCGTAAATTGGGTA
>JBCDFK010000267.1:0-4297 GCA_039178065.1 Pseudomonadota bacterium
AAAACGCTCTGAAAAAATGCACAATCTGGGCCTACTAGGTGAACGCCATGCTGTTCCTGGTTGATGAAATGACCAGTGACGCCCATAATACCAGCGAATTTGCTGCAGGTTTACTCAATCCAAATGTCACCAAGCCCAATGAAGTTGTCGGACCAAATGGGTCAGCGGCTGATAAGCGTTATGATGTCTATCGCAACAACGTAACAGTTAGTCTCATAAATGCGCTTGCGGACATTTTTCCAGGTGTTCAAAAAATTACTGGCGTAGAATATTTCAGAGCCATGGCGCGAGAATATGTGCGATCCAATCCGCCATCATCGCCATTACTGTTCCTTTACGGTCAAAATTTTGCAGACTTCATTGAAAATTTCGAACCGGCAAAAACGATGCCCTATCTGGCGGATATGGCACGAGTCGAACGTGGCTGGCTTACAGCCTATCATGCTGCAGATGTTCAGCCACTTGATGCAGCCAAACTTGGTGCGGTTGATCCGGCGCGGCTAACCGATGTTGTTTTTACACCCCACCCAGCGACGTTTGTTTTGCAATCACCTTTCCCCGTCCATGACATCTTCTTGATGAACCGAGGCTTCAAGGAAGTCGCGCCACTTGATATGACAGTCGGCCAAAGCTTGATGTTAACGCGCCCGCAACTCGATATTCGAATTGTCGAGCTTGAAAGTGCCGACTATGCATTTCTAACAGCAATAAAAGAAGGCCAAAGCCTAGCAAATGCCGCCGCAATTGGTGCACAAGCCAACGAAACATTCGACCTCAACAACGCGCTGGCGATGCTCCTGGGCACAGGCGCAACACGATCAATAACTCTCGATGCTCAGGAAATATAAAGGCTTAGCGCCACGATGTGGTACTAGCCGCAAAAGGATAAAAAATGACGGGACTAATCAACGGGCTGACAAATCTTCACAACAGTTTCTTTAGCTGGCTTACAAGGATAACCGCTGGTTGGTTTACAGGGCTTGCAGCTCGGTTTGTTTTTGCAAGCCTGTTCCCGCTATATTATTGGCAATCGGCCAGCAATAAAATTGGCGAGGGCTTTTTTGGCGTCCTTTCACCGTCGCTGGGTGCCTACGCAACGATCGTACCACCGATCATGGAACAACACGGATTTGACCCATCGGCAATCCCATTCTTCCCATGGCACATCATTGTTTATCTGGGCACTTGGACGGAGTTCATTTTACCGGCTTTGGTTGTACTCGGTCTATTCTCACGCATAGCATCGATCGGCATGATCGGATTCATCTTTGTTCAAATCTATGTGGACATCAAATATCTAGGCCTAGAAGAAAAATTCATCGGTTCCATGTTCGATCGTTTCCCCGATGCGATCATTTGGGATCAGCGTCTATTATGGGTCTTTGTCCTGGTTATGATTATCATTCATGGACCCGGTAAGATATCGCTCGATCATTTGCTTGGTCGCAACCGATGATACAAAAAAACCGCCTGAGCATTCAGGCGGTTTTTTCTTGAGATCCAATAGCGAACTTAGTTCGTTGCTTTTGCTTCAATCTGTTTTGTCTTCTTGCGGCTAGCCTTCGCGATTTCGATACGTCGAGGCTTCAATGCTTCTGGCACCTCGCGGGCAAGTTCGATATGCAAGAGACCATTTTTCAGCTCAGCATTCTTAACTTCAACATAATCGGCAAGCTGGAAACGGCGCTCGAATGCGCGTGATGCGATTCCGCGATGAAGAACTTCGCGCTTCTCATCTTCAGCTTCAGGCGTTTGCGCGCCCGCAACGGTAAGTACATTGGGTCGGGCTTCAATGGTTATGTCATCTTCGGCAAAGCCGGCGACAGCCATGGTAATTCGATAGGCGTTTTCAGCCATGCGCTCAATATTGTAAGGCGGATAGGTCTGGCCGTTTTCCGGGGTTGCAAGCGTATCAAGCATGGAAAACAAGCGGTCAAAGCCCACAGTTGAGCGGTGAAGTGGTGTAAAATCTACGTGACGCATAATATGTCCTTTTCTAAGCGACGTTGGCAATTAACGCTTCTGCGCAAATGCCGGTTAGTTTGCGATTTGGTCTGAAACACCCAAAATCGGCGTATTTCTTGTCGACCAGCAGACCCTTAAGCGGCGCCTGCCCCCATTATCTGGTGATGGTCAAAACGGGTTTCAAGACCCCGCAAATGCGCGCACCAAATATCTGAACCGAATATGAATAGTGCCTTCCGATTGCATTCAGCGGGTATCTGCCAAATTCCAATCATCGACGGAGCAAAGCCTATTTCAGTCCCGCTCCAATTGAGGAGAAAGCTAATGGCCAACATTTTGGTTCGCACCAGCATAGCAGCGGCAACTGCCCTGACTATCTCGACATCTGCCTTAGCGTTGCCGGCCTCACCGGCAGCCGCAGCACAGACCTATTCTCCACACCAATTGCATCTAATTGGCGGAAAGAAACGCGATAAACGTGCAAAGCAAGGTCAACGAGCAAAAAAGAAGAACAAAAGACTATACCCGCAGCAAGTCGTACGCATCCTGGAACGCCGGGGATTCCGCAATGTACGCCGCGTATATTTTAGCCACGGCAAATACTATGCCCGCGCCAGAGGTCATCATGGACCTGTGAAGTTGGTCGTAAGCGCTCGAACTGGTGAAATTCTGAGCCGTCAGCGCATACATAGACCACGTCATTATCATGGTCGCCGCCACTACCGTAACTATTACTATGATCGTTACTACGGTCACTCGCCCAATGGCTTCAGCTGGTCGTTTTCACTCGGCTACTAACAAGTAATTCGGTCGGATTGTTATGTCCCTTCCTTTTCGACCTGAATACCGGAGATGAGCGATCATCTCCGGTTTTTTCTTTGACCTAAGACGACGTTAAATCTATCAAAGTATGCTAGGAATATGCATCGTGCTGATTTGGAAATAATGACGAGCCTAGTTCAATTCGATAGCAACCCAGGCCCGCAACCACACGCAGTGGGTTTGCTGGAAACCATTGACGGATTTATGATCCGTTATGCTGTGTTCCGCACAGAGGTTCATCCCTGCAAGGGTTCAATTATTTTGTTGCAAGGACGCAATGAATGTATCGAAAAATATGCTGAAACTGCCAGTGACCTAAATGAAAGAGGCTTTGATGTCGTATCCTTTGATTGGCGTGGTCAGGGGGGCTCGTCTCGATTTTTTTCCGATCGTCGTCGCGGGCACATCGATAGTTTCGAACAATATGCCGAAGATTTGGATCTAGTCTTCACAGAAGTTGCCCTGCCAGAGTGCCGAGCACCGTTCTATATTCTGGCTCATTCCACCGGGGCGCTCGTTGCGCTTTACGCCGCGCCCAATTTGAACAACCGCATTCAACGGATGATGCTTTGCTCGCCATTTTTAGGGATCGGCGATGAAGCACTAAGTCCCGCACAAGTTACGGTAATTTCTGGAATTTTCAGTTTTCTGGGTTTGGGAAACATGCATATGGGCGGCAACAAAAATGGCATCGCTAGTATTCCGTTTGAAACCAATCGTTTAACGACTTCTCCCGAGCGCTATGCGCGCAATCGCGAAATTCTCGATCCCAAAAACGGGTTGGGTTTGGGGAGTGCCACAGCGGGCTGGCTCAGTGCTTCAATGAAAGCAGTCGACTATGTTCGTAACACTGATCATATGGCGCAAATCCATATCCCAATCCTGTTGATCAATGCGGGTGCCGACCGGGTCGTATCGACCTCCGCAATTGAGGATTATGCAGGCCGGATCCGATCAGGCGCAGTTATTACGATTGACGGCGCGCGGCATGAATTGATGCAGGAAGACGACCGTTATCGCGAACAATTATTCGCGGCATTCGATGCTTTTATTCCCGGCACAAACTAGCCATTAAAGGCTGCAATGGCTTCTGAATGGAGTTCTGACGAACCGCACGCAATTATGGTTCCACCGTCCTCAGGGCGATCGCCATTTATAGTGGTTACAATGCCGCCAGCTTGCTCAATAAGCGGCACAATGCCAACGATATCGTAGGGCTGAAGACCCGCCTCAATCCAAATATCTGCATAACCTGCCGCAACCAGCGCTGCGCCATAACAATCGGTGCCATAACGGCTTAGTTTTACCTGGCTCTCCAGCCGTTCAATTGCCGCGTGCTCATCGCCCGTAAAAAGCTTTGGCGAGGTCGTAAACAAAATCGCATCCTTGAGCGCACAGTTTTTGCGGGTTCGTAATCGCTGTTGATTACCATCCCGAGCAATCAAAAACGCACCGTTGCCATCAGCTACAAAGAGCTCGCCCGTATAGGGTTGATTGATGAAACCTATGC
>JBCDFK010000268.1:0-4278 GCA_039178065.1 Pseudomonadota bacterium
GCTGGCCTATATGTTCCATCCATTACGTTCGCTTGAATTTCATTCATGAATGGCGCAAGCAATTCGATTTCTTTTTCGGTTGCAGGACGACCTAGCGCAGATAATTCCTCTGAGTTTTGCCAAAATGATCCCGAACGGGTAAATCTGCCGCTAAACAGGTTTTTATTTACCCATTCAAAATCGAAAAGCATGGCAAGCGCCTCGCGCACTTTAGGATCTTTGAACACGTCGCGACGGGTATTGAAGAAAAAGCCGAGCATTGCCTCTGGTCGGGCTGACGTGAATGCAGACTTGGTAATTCTGCCATCCTCAACGGCCGGAAAATCGTAGGCTGTTTCCCACTTGCTCGGATCGCTCTCTGGATAGATATCGAATACGCCCTTTTTAAATGCCTCAAATTGGGCGGTTGAATCGCGAAAATACTCGACCTTCAGGGTGTCGTAGTTGTCAAAGCCTACTTTTGAAGGAATATCCTTGCCCCAATAATCAGGGTTGCGCTTGTAGGTAATGCTAGTTCCCGGATCGACGCTATCGACAAGATATGGCCCGCTTCCAATAGGTGGCTCCAGGGTCGAATCTTCAAAAGTCTCGGGATTGATCGCATGTTTGGGTAAAACGGGCGTCAAACCAATAATCAATGGGAATTCGCGGTTGGAATCTTCGTTGAACGTAAATTTGACTTTGCGATCGCCTGTTTTTTCAATCTTTTCGATACGCGCTGTGCGGCGGTTATATGGTGGTCGGCCTTTTTCCGTGAAGATTTCATACGTGAAAATGACATCTTCTGGTGTGACCGGCATACCGTCCGACCATTTCGCATTGGGATTAAGTGTGAATTCTATCCATGTGCGCTCTTCGTCCGTCTCAACAAACTCTGCCAGTAATCCATACATCGTAAACGGTTCGTCGCGATTTCTTTGGAGCAGCGATTCGTAGACGAGATTGCCAAATACTGGATCCCAAATGCCGCGCGCTGTGGTGCGCATGCTCTTTAGCACGAATGGATTCACGCTATCGAATGTGCCAACAACACCATAAGCAAGTGATCCGCCTTTAGGCGCATCGGGATCCGCATATTGGAAATGCTTATAATCAGCTGGTAGTTCTGGCTCTCCATGCATTGCTATGCCGTGTTTGGGTTCTGCAAAGCTCAAGCTGGCGCTCAGCATTAGCCCAGTTACAGATATTGTTCCCATCAATAGTCTACCAAGCACAGCATTCCTCCAAATTTTCAGCACTGAGTCGTCACAATAGCATGAACTAACCCATGGTGCAGTTTTCACCATTATGTTCAATAGTCTTCAAGCAGGGCTGGAATTTGACGCACTTAATGTGTTACCGCTTCGATTAAGGACGGACATGTTGCGGCCTCAATTTGAAGCCAGTGCTCCGAGCAATAAATTTGAGTATTTAAAAGGACGATCATCTTAATGCGTTTTACAATGAAGAATATTTCGCTTTCGGCTGCATTGGTAGGCGTTATGACTGCTTTTACGCCCGCATTGGCTCAGAATGCTGCTCCAGCAGCGGCACCTCAAATCCCACGCGATGGCTGGTTTAAGGTTTGTACGAAACAGGGCGAAAACGATATTTGTAATGTGCAAAACATTCGTTCAGCCAACACTGGCCAGCTTTTGACTGCGGTGAACCTTATTCAGATCACTGGTCAAACAAACCGTGCGTTGTTCCAGATCGCAGTTCCGACTGGTCGTATTATTCCTCCAGGCGTTGGTATGCAGATCGATGGCGGTGCTACGCAAAAGATCAACTATTCGATTTGTTTGCCAGACAGGTGCGTTGCTGAAGCGCCTTTGACTGACGCGTTGGTTACATCGCTCAAGCGTGGCGGAGAATTGACACTGACTACAGTGAACTTTCAGAACCAACCAAATCCGATTAAAGTTACACTGAACGGTTTTACCGCAGCTTTTGATGGCGAGCCTTTGCAACAATCGGAACTTCAGGACCGGCAGCAGCAGCTTCAGGCTGAAATTGAAAAGCGCCGCGAAGAGTTTCAGCAAAAATTGAAGGAAGAACAGGATAAAGCTAAGTCTGAATAAGTACTTAAGAATTTTTCTTAAATCTAAATATAAGCCACTAGACTCTGTTTGGTGGCTTTTTTATGCCGCTTTTTGAGCTTCCTGTGCCAATTGAGCTAACTTAGTGACGATTACGGCAGTTCCATTGAGGCGTTTTTCTGGTGCGGGCCAGTCGCGAGCGAATACAATGGATTGATCTGGCCTGATGCGGGCCAAGGTGCCTTGCTCTCCAATCCACTTAATCAACCCGGCAGGGTCCGCAAAATTCGCCCCACGAAACTGTATAACAGCGCCTTTGGGCCCCGCATCGACCTTCTCAACATTGGCTTTTCTGCAAAGCGCTTTGATGTAGACGATTTTAAGCAGGTGCTGGACTTCATCTGGCATCGGTCCGAAGCGGTCAACCATTTCGGCCCCAAACCCATCAATTTCCGATAGTTCTTCGAAGTTACCAAGTCTGCGATACAATGATAGCCGGAGTGAAAGGTCTGAAACATAGGATTCAGGGATCATTACCGGCGTGCCGACTGTGATCTGCGGTGACCATTCTTTGTTGTCTGCGGCCTCTTCACCCTTAAGTTCCGCAACTGCCTCTTCAAGCATTTGCTGGTATAGCTCAAAGCCCACTTCCTTGATGTGTCCAGATTGCTCATCACCTAGTAGATTTCCAGCACCTCTGATATCAAGATCGTGACTAGCCAATTGGAAACCTGCTCCCAAAGAATCCAATGATTGCAATACTTTAAGTCGGCGTTCTGCATTCTTTGTGAGCAGTTTATTGGCTGGCAGTGTGAACAGAGCATGAGCGCGCAATTTGGAACGCCCGACCCGACCACGCAGTTGGTAAAGCTGAGCAAGGCCAAACATGTCAGCCCGATGCACGATCAGCGTGTTAGCTGTGGGAATATCGAGGCCGGATTCAACGATAGTCGTTGAAAGCAACACATCATAGCTACCATCATAGAAAGCATTCATAATGTCTTCGAGTTCGCCTGATGCCATTTGGCCATGAGCAACAGCTACCTTAAGTTCTGGCACGTCGCTGTCCAAGAAGGCTTTCACATCACCTAAATCTGAAACACGCGGACAAACATAGAAGCTCTGGCCACCTCTATAGCGTTCGCGCAACAGGGTTTCACGGATAATGAGCGGGTCGAATGGCGAAACAAAAGTCCGAACGGCTAGTCGGTCGACTGGAGGTGTTGTAATCAATGATAGCTCGCGTACACCTGTTAGGGCTAGTTGCAGTGTCCGCGGTATCGGCGTGGCTGAAAGTGTCAGAACATGAACATCAGCTTTCAGCTCTTTAAGGCGCTCTTTGTGTTTCACGCCAAAATGCTGTTCTTCGTCGATTATCAGAAGGCCTAGATTTTTGAATCCGATAGACGCGCCCAGCAAGGCATGTGTGCCGACTACGATATCTACTGTGCCATCCTTTACGCCCTGTTTTGCTTCTGCCAACGCTTTTGGACCTGCTAAACGAGACGCATGAGCCACATTCACTGGTAGTCCTGCAAAGCGTTCTGAAAATGATTTGAAGTGCTGCCGAGCTAGTAGCGTTGTCGGCACGACGACGGCCACCTGGAACCCGTTCATCGCACCAAGAAATGCGGCGCGCTGCGCGACTTCTGTTTTTCCAAAGCCAACATCGCCACAAACCAGTCGATCCATTGGTTTGCCTAGACCTAAATCATCGATAACTGCATCAATTGCATATTGCTGATCTTCAGTTTCATCGTAGGGGAAACGCGCTGCGAATTCATCATATAGGCCTTCAGGCGAGCGCATAACGGGCGCGGGGCGCATCTGGCGCTGCGCGGCAATATTGATGAGCTGACCGGCCATCTCAAGCAATTGCTTTTTGAGTTTGGCTTTGCGTGATTGCCATGCACCGCCGCCAAGCCGATCAAGTTGGGCTTCAGCGCTGTCTGATCCATAACGAGAAAGCAGTTCAATGTTTTCTACCGGTAGAAACAAACGATCATCGCCATGATAGCGAATTTCCAGGCAATCATGAGGCGCGCCGGTTACATCGATGCTTTTAAGGCCGGCGAAACGTCCAATGCCGTGATCGACGTGAACAACCAAATCATCAACATTTAATGACGCGACTTCCGATATGAATTCCGAGGCTCGCCTCTTCTTTCGCCTACGGACCAGACGGTCGCCTAATATGTCTTGCTCAGCTAGAACAACGTATTGATCGGACTCGAAGCCATGCTCGATATTGAGAACTGCA
>JBCDFK010000269.1:0-4262 GCA_039178065.1 Pseudomonadota bacterium
AAGATTGGATTCAACTATGTGCTGATTGCCAAATTTGAATTGGGTGTCGCCGGATCTGCTTTCGGCACGGCGGCTGCGCAATTGCTCTCCTTCAGCATAATATTGGGGTTTCGTTTCTATGGAGAAACGTCACTGAGACCTTCCGCTTTGTTACAATTTTCCTGGCGCCAATATTGGAAAGAAATACTTGCACTCGGTGCGCCACAGAGCCTGAACTTTATTGGGCTTGCACTCGGTTCAGCAGCGATCATTGTTGCGCTTCAATGGACCAATTCTCCAAACTATTCAGACACAGTGTCAGCATATGGTATAATCACGCGCGTTATCACTTTTGCATTTTTACCGCTTTTGGGGCTGTCTTTTGCCATGCAAACGATCACCGGCAACAATTATGGTGCCGCGCTCTGGTACAGAAGTGATGCTAGTCTGCGCATCGCACTTTGGACGGCACTAATTTACTGTTTAGGTGTGCAGCTCGTCGTGATGACGTGTCCTACTCAGATAGCAGGTGCATTCGTAGATGATCGCATTGTCATTTCGGAGGTGGGGCGCATTCTACCTATTATGACGTCAGTTTTCTTTTTGATGGGACCATTGATGATGCTGGCATCACACTTCCAGGCCATTGGCTCCGCAAAAAACGCAGCGATTTTGGGACTGACAAAAACATATGCTTTTGCAATTCCACTAACATTTCTGCTGCCTTTGTGGCTAGGAGAGATCGGCATCTGGTTTGCAGGTCCAATTGCCGAACTGATGTTGCTCGGATTAACAATTTTCCTTCTCTGGAAGCTCGCTCGATCCAATCATCTGAAATGGGGCATTTTTCATCCCGAGATGATATAGTTTCGCAAAGTGAAACCAGTCTGGTTATGGGAATGGTAAAATATTGAAAAAGGCGGTCGTATAGGCCGCCTTTTTGGACTTCAAGTTACGCTGCGATTCTAAGAGAAGAACTGCGCACCATTGGCTGAAATAGTCGATCCATTGATGAAACCTGAATCATCGCTGGCAAGAAATGTCACGCAGCGTGCAATCTCTTCCGGTTCTCCCAAGCGCCCTGCAGGAATCTGAGGGATGATCTTGGTGTTCAGCACTTCTTCTGGGATAGCACGCACCATCTCCGTACCGATATAGCCGGGGCAAATTGCGTTAGCGGTGATGCCAGCACGTGCACCTTCCTGTGCGAGAGATTTCACAATGCCCAGATCACCGGCTTTAGTAGCCGCATAATTGACCTGACCGAACTGACCCTTCTGACCGTTGATGGATGAAATCACGATCACCCGCCCAAACTTACGTTCACGCATTCCTGGCCAAACCGGATGCACAGTGTTGAAAACACCGGTCAAGTTGGTGTCAATTACCTCTTTCCACTGATCTGGCGACATTTTATGAAATGGCGCGTCGCGCGTGATGCCAGCATTTGCAACCACAATATCAATGCCGCCGAGATCCGCCTCTACCTGCGCGATACCTGCCTTGGATTCGTCGTAATCTGCGACGTTCCATTTATAAGTCTTAATGCCGGTTTCAGCTGTGAAAGCTGCCGCCTTCTCATCATTACCAGCATATGTTGCTGCAACCGAATATCCCTCTGCCTTTAGCGCTTTTGAAATCGCCTCGCCAATTCCGCGCGATCCGCCGGTTACCAATGCTACTCTCGACATTCAACTTCCTCCCAAATTACTCAGATTTCTTGTAGCAGCAGCGGCAGTGTTCCCAATGCCGCTGCATCCAAATTACTAATCAGTCGCGCTCAACACAAAGAGCAACGCCCATACCGCCGCCAATACACAAGGTCGCGAGACCTTTTTTGACGTCGCGACGCTGCATTTCAAACAGCAGTGTATTGAGCACGCGAGCGCCCGATGCACCCACAGGGTGACCAATAGCAATCGCGCCACCATTGACGTTCACAATGTCTGAGCTCCAGCCCATATCTTTGTTCACGGCACAGGCTTGCGCAGCAAATGCCTCGTTGGCTTCAACCAAATCAAGGTCCGAAACTGACCAACCTGCTTTTTCCAACGCTTTGCGTGAAGCAGGAATTGGGCCAGTGCCCATGATCGCGGGATCAACGCCCGCTGTCGCCCAAGAGACAATACGGCCAAGCGGTTTTACGCCACGCTTTTCAGCCTCTGCGGCGCTCATCAAAACTGTCGCCGCAGCGCCATCATTGATACCAGATGCATTCGCCGCGGTAACCGTGCCTTCTTTATCAAAGGCAGGACGCAATTTTGCGATACCTTCGGCCGTCACGCCATGCTTGATGTACTCGTCATCTTCAACAATTGTTTCGCCCTTGCGGGTCTTAACAACGAAAGGAACGATTTCGTCTTTGAACTTTCCAGCCTTTTGCGCGGCCTCAGCTTTGTTTTGCGAAGCAACTGCAAACTGGTCCTGATCATCACGAGACAATTGCCACTGCTTGGCAACATTTTCAGCTGTCGTACCCATGTGATACCCGTTAAAGGCATCTGTCAGACCATCTTTGAGCATGGTATCAACCATTTTGTAGTCGCCCATTTTCACGCCGCCGCGAAGATGTTGGCAGTGTGGCGCCATGGACATGCTCTCCTGTCCGCCAGCAACAACAATATCCGCATCGCCCGTAGCAATTTGCTGCATACCGAGCGCCACCGCCCGCAGTCCAGAGCCACAAAGCTGATTGAGGCCAAACGCTGTCGCCTCCTGTGGAATGCCCGCAGCCATAGCCGCAATACGCGCAGGGTTTTGGCCTTGGCCAGCGGTCAAAATCTGACCCATAATCACTTCATCAACGTCTTTCGGGTCAACGCCCGCGCGCTCAAGTGCGCCCTTAATAGCGGCAGCGCCAAGCTCATGGGCTGGAACATTGGCGAAGGAACCAAGAAATGATCCAACGGGCGTGCGCGCTGCACTGGCGATAACGATAGGCTGCATAATTTTCCCTTTCTGCTTCAGCTCACTAGCCGAAGTTTTATTAACGTCTTCGTCACAAATGGACGCCTTGGATATACCCTACCGCAACCGATTATTTTGGCAATGCAATTGCATATGGAAATTAGAATATAGGCCCACAATCTACACTTATATGCGCCGCACAAAAAATCGCTTTGATATCGGTCAATTCCCGCGTTAGGATAATTCAACAATAATTACCGCGAACGGAGCTAAACTCTGAAATGCGGTGAGGGAGTATTCATGGCTAAAACCAATGCGGATCCGACGATCATCAAAAAATATGCAAACCGGCGCCTCTATAATACCGGGACCAGCACCTATGTGACGCTGGAAGACTTAGCCGCAATGGTCAAAGAAAATGAAGACTTCATCGTCAAAGATGCAAAAACGAGTGAAGACATCACCCACTCGGTCCTAACACAAATCATTTTCGAACAAGCAGCCAAAACCGGTCAAACAATGCTGCCGGTTTCCGTTCTTAGGCAATTGATTTCCTTTTATGGTGACCAGATGCAAATGGTCGTGCCAAGCTACCTCGAACATTCGATGGCAGCATTCGCGCAGGAACAAACTCACCTTAAAGAACAGATGGCCAAAATGGTTGGTAAGTCGCCGATCGACGCAATGGCGACCAGCAACGAAATGCTTCAAGAACAAACGCGGCGGAACATGGAAATGTTCCAGAACGCAATGCGGGTCTTTAATCCCTTCCTGCCGCAGGCAGATAGCGGAGCATCGGCTGAACCAAACCCCGAGCCAGCCCAAGCTGAGAGCGATGACATATCAACCATGCGCGATCAAATTGCAGAGATGCAACGCAAACTGGATACACTGGATCGATAACAGCCAAACATTTATGTGCGCATTGGAAAAACACCTTATTCAATTCAAGTTGTACTTTCGGCAGCTTGCCGATTGATAGTTCCCCCATTCGCACTACAAATAAACCCACGCCGGATTGGCGAAACAACAATTTTATGAGGGTGCCAAATGGCCAAACTATCGCTGGCTAAAGCCAACAAAATCATTCGTGAGGCCTTAAGAAAGGGACATGAACAGTCCATGAAACCTCTAACCGTGGTGGTATTGGATGCCGGCGGTCATATGGTCGCGATGCAGCGGGAAGACAATTCCTCTGTACTTCGCCCACAAGTTGCACAAGGCAAAGCTTTTGGTTGTATTGCAGTCGGCATGGGTGCGCGCTGGCTCAATGCGCAAGCTGAAACTCGGCCGCACTTTTTAGAGGGTCTATCAAATCTGTCTGGCGGCAAAATCATGCCGGTACCTGGCGGCGTTCTGATTAAAACAAAAACGGG
>JBCDFK010000270.1:0-4255 GCA_039178065.1 Pseudomonadota bacterium
CACTTACTGGCCATTCGCTTGGCGCTACAGGCGTTCAAGAGAGCATTTATACGCTTTTGATGATGCAAAACAATTTTGTGTGTGAAAGCGCCCATATCACAGAACTTGATCCCATGTTCGCAGATATGCCGATTGCGCGTGAGCGTATCGACAATATTGAGCTTGAGGCAGCAATAACCAATTCGTTTGGTTTTGGCGGTACAAATGCCACTTTGGCCTTCCAGAAGTTCAATGGCTGAATAAAGAACACTGACGAGGACTGTTATGTCGGGAATAATGAGCGGAAAACGCGGTTTGATTATGGGTGTCGCCAATAATCATTCCATTGCATGGGGCATTGCAAAGATGTTGCATAGCCACGGCGCAGAGCTTGCGTTTACTTTCCAGGGTGATGCTCTGGGCAAACGCGTAAAGCCTTTGGCCGAAAATGTGGGCTCTTCCATGGTGATGCCATGTGATGTTTCAGATATTTCGTCGGTAAAAGCAGTGTTCGACAACATTGAAAGTGAGTGGGGCAGTCTGGATTTTGTTGTTCATGCGATTGGATTTTCTGACAAGTCAGAACTCAAAGGTCGATATGTCGACGCAACCACGCGCGAGAACTTTGTTCAGACCATGGTAATATCGGCTTATTCATTTACCGAAGTCGCACAGATGGCCGCGCCATTGATGACCAATGGCGGATCGCTTCTAACGCTAACTTATGGCGGCTCTACGCGGGTAATGCCTAACTACAATGTTATGGGCGTTGCCAAGGCCGCGCTTGAAGCTAGCGTTAGGTATCTAGCGAATGATTTGGGACCCGATGCCATACGTGTGAACGCGATCTCCGCGGGCCCGATGCGTACATTGGCAGGTGCTGGCATTGGCGATGCACGCGCTATGTTTACACATCAACAACGCAATGCACCTCTTATGCGCACTGTTACCTTGGATGAAGTTGGCGGCGCTGGTCTTTACCTACTTTCTGACCTTTCGAGCGGTGTTACCGGCGAAATTCACTTTGTTGATTCCGGCTATAACATTACCTCTATGCCGCGCACCGAAGAACTGCAGCGGCTTGACGAAAAATAAACCATAATAATCGTCTCGCAGGTTTAGCTTCCAGCTTATCGGTCGCGTCAATATAAAATTAGGAACAATGTGCCACACTGATGTCTCGGTCAGAGGTCCATATGTTCAAGTTCAGCAGTAATTTTCGAACGAAATTCTATCGCGCAAGTACAATCTTCTCGAGCGGCTTTGGGGCGGCTTCGTTGGGACTCTGGTCAGCCAATAGCTTCGTCCAAAGCGCAAGCAATGGCGAAACTTTTTCCACTACCGGATTAGTGGTAGCAGGTCTTGCTGCCTTAGCAGGCGCCGGATGCGCCTATGCTTACTTTGCCGGTGGCGACGATCGGTCCGCAGATTATGAAGAAGTGTTGCGAACCGATGCGGTTACAGGTCTCTTATCGCGCGCAGGGTTGGAGCACGCGCTGCCAATTCTGCTCAACGATTGCAACAGTGCTAAAGGCATGCAACGCGTATTTCTCGTCTGTATGGATTTTGAGGAACTGCGCGACATCAACGATATGTATGGTGCCGAAATAGGCAATGCTGTTCTCAAGGTGCTGGCAAAACGACTGTCAGATCTTGTCGGCGATGCCGGACCGCTGGTGCGCACGAATGGAAGCGAGTTCGTTGTAGGTCTGCGCACGGGTCGCGATGATCGAGAGTTGCGAGCTGCTGTCCTTGCATTAATGGATACGCTATCTAAACCTGTTCGGATTGGCGCCGTAACCTACCCGGTTTACGCCAATGGTGGGGTCGTCCAAGTTCACAAGAGTGATACGCCAATTGAGAAACTTCTACGCCAGGCGAATCTGGCGCGCAGATGCGCCAAGGAATCCGGACGCGGTTCTTATGCGATTTATCATCCGGAAATGAGCCATAGCGCAACCTATCGTCAATGGATAGAAACCGAGCTTACCTACGCAATCCAACGTAACGAATTCACTTTAAACTATCAGCCGCAACTACAGATGCCGTCTGGCAAAACCATTGGCTATGAAGCTTTGTTGCGCTGGGAACATCGCGACAAAGGTGCAATTTCACCAGAAGAATTCATTTCTGTTGCTGAAAGCTGCGGCTTCATCCAGCAGTTGGGCACTTGGGTGCTGCGTCGCGCGTGCTTTGATGCGGCAAAGTTCCCCATAGAAACGACGGTCTCCGTCAATGTGTCTACTTTTCAAATTGAGAGCGATGACTTTATTGAAACTCTTCGAGCGGTGCTCGCCGAAACTGGAATTGCGGCGTCTCGTCTTGAGCTTGAGGTCACCGAAAGTGTTTTGATACGCGACCACGCACGGATGCGCCGAATTTTCAACGATATCAAGCAATTGTGCGTATCAATTGCTATTGATGATTTTGGTACCGGTTATTCAAACTTGACTAATCTTTCCGAACTCGCTTTTGACAAAATCAAAATAGATAAATCTTTCATTCAACGGCTCGGACAATCCAGCGACTCAGGTTCTATGATCTCGACAATCATCAACTTGGCGCAGACTCTCGGTGCAACGACGGTTGCGGAGGGTATTGAGACAGAGGCACAGTCTGAATTGCTGGCCAAAGCGGGTTGTGCGGTTATGCAGGGATTTTTCCATGGGCGCCCGCAACCACGCGATGCTTTCATATATGATGCGATGGCTAAGATCGCATAAAACTTCTACTTCTCCGCTAGCAATATTTTGAAACCATCCCGCTTTTCCAGCTCTCTGCAGTTTGAAAAGTGCGCCAGAATCTTCTTTTCATAGGGCAGCCCTGAATTGGCAACCAGGAGCAGTCGGCCATTTGGTTTTAGGGCCTTTTCCGAAGTTTCGATAAACTTCTCTCCCAAGCCAGGCTCAGTTTTGCGACCCGTATGAAATGGCGGGTTCATGACAATCCAATCAAAGCGTCGCGTGATCGTCTCGCGCGTAATATCGAGCCAATGATAGACCAATGGTAGCCTGTCAATCGATCGTAAATTGGCCTTTGCCGCTTCCAGAGATGGCCAATGAGCCTCAAATAAGTCCAATGAGCTGGCGGCACTATTCTGAGCAATAATCTGTGACAAATATCCCCACCCCGCACCAAAGTCTGCTACAGAGCCTCGAATGGATTTGTCGATGAAATTTGCGAGTATTGCCGAACCTTTATCGATGCTCTCGGGGCTGAACATGCCTGGGGCTGTTTGAAACCCAGTGGGCATCGATATTGCGTTCAGCGCGGCTAGATCTTTTAGTTTGGGTTCATTGTCTATCCAAAATGCCGTCGCATGGTATTTCGCCAATGAGCCCTCAATAGGAACCGTTTGGGCAATTCGTCTCTTGAGTGATGCAATGCCGATGGTTTTGTCACCAGCGATTACAACTTTGGCGTCTTGACGGCAGAGAGATGCGGCCCGACCAATCATGGCTTCATTTTCGCCGCGGTGCTTACCAATTAGAATGAATGCACCAGCAAAAGGTTCGGCATTCATAACAGCGGTGCTTACATTGGCACCGCGGATCTGTAAGTCCAAAAACGGACCGCGCATGTGTTGCTCACAAACCAGCTGATCAACCAAACCATCTGGAAAGCCCTTGTCAGGCGCACGCGCACCCAGATACAGCCATTCTCCCGAATTAGCGCTGAGATCGCCATTGCTAAAAGGTAGAAACAGAGTATCGGCAGCACCAGACATTACAGTTCTCGACTCCCTAGATTGACAGCAAACCGTAGCAGATATCCATCGGGATCCCCGACAAGAAATTGCTTATTACCCACTTCAATATTGTCTTTGCG
The DNA here is from genome assembly GCA_039178065.1 of Pseudomonadota bacterium. GTDB lineage: Bacteria > Pseudomonadota > Alphaproteobacteria > Rhizobiales > Rhizobiaceae > Ahrensia. Next base: position 3,808 of record JBCDFK010000270.1, read on the forward strand.
GTACCACTTTTCCTCGAGCTCCAAGTAAAGTGGATATCCTACAGCTTCAAGTGCTTCCAAAATGCGTGAAAACACGTCATCTTCGACAAATATCTGCACATTGAGGCCCAAACCCAAATGCTTGTTTTGGAGTTCATCACCGAAAGTGCGCCCCATCCCGATCTGGTCAAGCATGAGTTGAGCCTCATCGATGGAAACCAGCGCGAACCCCTCTTCTGGTCGTTGATACTCCAATTTAAAGCCCAAAAGTTCACAGTAGAATGCAAGGCTCTTTGCAATGTCACGCACTGCGAATTCTGGAGTAAGTTGATTAGATGTCATGAACCAGTACCTACAAAAAACGCGGCCGTTAGGCCGCGCTTGAGTAACTAAAAGCAATCTGCCTTGATATTATTCGGCTTTTTCTTTTTTGATTTCTTCGCCAGATTCTTGGTCGACGACTTTCATG
>JBCDFK010000271.1:0-4254 GCA_039178065.1 Pseudomonadota bacterium
GCTGCCCGAGAGAAGAGCCTGCAAAGGCCATATAAATTAGACATATAACGGGAAAAATCGCCAAATTTGGCATTCCGATCTTCTTGTTTGCATCCATAATCCGTCGCATGATTTCCCTGGCTTCTCCCCCCCGTCGGCCAAATTTTGGCGGATTGGTCCTGCATTCAAGCCGAAGCAACACCAGAACGGGCCAAGTATGTTCAATTCGCGTAGTCAGTCAAAATCTTCCTCTCGCGGCAATCAAAACCCCGCGCACGGCGCAAAACAGGCTGATGAATGGAGCTTGTCCAAATGGCGACGCATCATGGCGAAACCTCAAAAGCCGAAGGCCAGTCATCGCACCATGTCTGAGAAAGACATTGATGCCCTGACAAAACGGGTCATTTTGCCAACCTTGCCCGTATCCGACGAGGAAATGGCGCGCGCAACACACCAGGACCGTGGACAGAAACTTGCCCGTCAGGACCGTTGGGGAGATCTGGCTGCTAGAATAAAGTATGCTGATTCCACCCGACTGGCGACACCAGCCGGAGAGACCGCCTCGCTTCTTTTGGCTTTTGGTGCGCGCAGCGATGTCGTGGCGGCGGCCGAAGACGCCTTGCATGACGGCGCACAGCCTGATGATTCAGGCATTAACGCGCTTGAAGATGTTCTTCTTGAAGAGGAGGATGACTACGCTTGCGCACTCGTTGTGGCGTTGGCGCATCTCGACATTGCTTGGGCATGGCACTGCATACGCTTTGATGTAGCACCAGACGAAGCTTTGACATTTGCACAACGCCATCTTTCACGCGCTGAGAAAATCCTAAACGATTTTGACGGTGTTACGCTCGATGCACCATCAATTTTGGCGGCCCAGTGTGCGCTTGGCGCAACCCATGAGAAGCGCGGCTTACTGTTAGGTGAAGATTATGCTCGTCTGATAGATCTTGATCCGAATGGGCATTCGCACATGCGCGCGCTAGGGCGATACATGTCGAGACTTCTGCGTAGTCATCCAAATGCCCTGGAAGTAGCCGCAAGAAAGACGGCATCGCAGACAAGTGCCCATTGGCAAGCAGGTGGATACACGTGGGTGTATTTGGACGCACTTATGGCTGAACCATCAGCGATTACACTGCTGGATCCTGATTTCTTCGTTGAAGGCATGGAGAACATCATTCACAGTCAAAACGATCAACACATCATCAACCAATTTGCAGCGTTTTGTGCCATTGCAATGGCCCCTAAACCAAAGGATGAAAGTGCGCTTGATAGTATAAAGAGTCGCCTGCAGCTCCATGATTGCTTGGATTGGATTGTCACCGATCACCTGCAGGAATTGCATCCACTGATTTGGTCACAAACCTTGCTGGCACCGGCCCAAGTGCCGGCGTTGCCATCGAGACGGGCCCTTGTTGTAAAGGGTCGGCAAACTGCATTGCGCATCATTGCATCGCGGTTTGCCGACGAGATCGCAGATGGCAGTTCACTGGCGTTTTCACCACAAGGTATGTACCGTCTTCCGGCGATTTAATTCCTCGGAGTTTTTGTTTCTGCAAAACCGTGATTTTTCGTCTAAGACTGTTGTAACCTTTATAGAATCCAAGCTCATCATTAGCAGCCAGGCGTAATAACGACACGCAAGGGGTACGCGCATGCTGACGCTCGACCATTTAATCATCGCAACGACGGATCTGGATGCAGGTGCCGCCGAGATTTCCGAAAAACTTGGTGCGCCATTAGAGGATGGCGGTAAACACTCTAGTTTTTCTACACAAAGCCGTCTTCTGTCGCTAGGACCAGAGGATTACCTTGAAGTCATTGCCGTTGATCAGGATGGCAAGACACCCCGACGCCCTCGGTGGTTTGGGCTAGATCGCTTTAATGGACCCACCCGCCTCACCAATTGGGTGGTCCGCACCAATGATCTTTCCGGCCTTATGTCCATGGGTGCTGCAGGTCCGGGATCACCGGTTGCCACAAGCCGCGATGGATTGAAATGGACTATGGTCGTACCTGATGACGGCGAATTGCAGCTAGACGGAATTGCTCCTGCTTTGATGGAATGGCGCGGTGAAAAGCACCCATGTCATGTGCTTAAGGATCATGGAATCCGCCTGACAGAGTTGCAACTGTCCCATCCTAGCGTAAATCAAAACTATCTACCTGATGATGATCGGATCAAAACCCGAAAAGACACCTATGGTATTGCAGCCAAGTTCGAAACGCCCAAAGGGAAAGTCGAGCTTTAACACTGGCCCTAGCCCAGATCACGCTTCAAACTAAAGGAGGACCCCATAGAACCAAAAAACTAGGTCATTTCTAGCTAACTGTGACCCGCACGTCAGTAGTACTGGCCGTGTCGGTAGTCCCAACTGATGAAATGCTCACTCATAAGCGACATGATCTCATCACAATCAAGTCCCTTTCGTATCAACACCGGAACTGGACGTACGTCGCGATCCCCTCGTTGAACGGGCACCAGGATGCCCCTGTCATCCACGGCTGAAACCATAACACCTTGTTCATAACGTGTTTTTTCATCTGTTTCAGGTTGAATGGAAGCGACATAAGCGTTGGCCTCGATAATCACATCGACTTCATTTTCGATACGCGCACCAATGCCTTCTACCAGACCCCTATTGCCTTTACCCGACGGATTTGCAGAGGATGCAAAAACCAAGCGTCCGTGATTGTCCCAAAGCTCTCGCGCGGTGTTTTCAGACGGCACGCCAAACTTGACCACAAAACAGCTGGTCTGCCGACCATCCATCATCAACTCGGAAGACCCATCATCCGGGATGTGGCTCAGGGCATCTTTTCGCCATGGCAGAATGCAACCCAGCAAAATGTCTTTGTCCCAATGCGCTTGATACAGCGCTTGGATTTCCTCATTCATTTCAGCGAGAGCTATCAGTTGCTCCATGGAACCACATAGCACGACACCAGGTTTATTGCGCTTACGCTCTTTTGCATCAAACTTACGTTCAAGGCCTTTCGCATCGGCCGTCATCACGATGTATCCCACCTTTGTGGGGCTTACGATGCAGCCACCTGGGGTCAAAAGAGTCTCTACGGCCTCAGGTTGCAGCCCGCCATTCCAGGTGATTTGTTTGTCACTCGCCATTTTTCTCACATTCGCTTATTCGCCCGCAGGCGTGTCAAAAATCCACGGCCTTTCACCGACCATCCTGTTTTCAAAGGCCTCGATATGATCGAGCTTTTCCAGCGTCAATCCGATTTCGTCCAGACCCTGCAAAAGACAGCTGCGCTTGAAGGGTTCCACATCAAATGGGATCTCTTGCCCTTCTGAGGTGGTAATCAGATTGGTCTCTAAATCCACCGTCATAATCGCGTTGGCGCCGCGCTCGGCATCCTCCATCAAGATATCGATTTGCTCTTGCGGCAGCGTGATTGGCAGAATCCCGTTCTTGAAACAATTATGGAAAAAGATATCGGCAAAACTGGAGGAGATCACGACGCGGATGCCAAAATCCTTGATTGCCCATGGTGCATGTTCGCGGCTCGATCCGCAGCCAAAATTGTCCCCTGCAACTATGATCTTAGCATTGCGATACGCCGGACGGTTCAGAACAAAATCAGGCATTTCATTGCCATCGGTGTCATACCGCAGCTCTTCAAAAAGGTGCACGCCCAAACCTGAACGCTTAATCGTTTTGAGATACTGTTTGGGCAAAATCATGTCGGTGTCGATATTTATCAACGGCATAGGGGCTGCGACACCAGAAATCTTGGTCAATTTTTCCATCTAGAACAGCCTCTGCTCGCACAACTGCCAAGGCTTTAGACAAAACATGGAAGAATGCCAAGTAAGAGACGCCGCACCCCCTTGTTCGCTTCCGGCAGCTCACTTAAAACCGGAATCTGATACTAGATCGGAGCGAACATGCTGGATTTGAGTTACGAGACCCCAACGCCCAAAGTTATTGCAGGGGCCAAACACGATTGGGAACTGGTGATTGGGATGGAGGTTCACGCGCAGGTGGCCTCGAACGCAAAACTCTTTTCTGGCGCGTCGACGACCTTTGGAGCGGAACCGAATTCGAATGTGTCGTTTGTCGACGCTGCAATGCCAGGCATGTTGCCAGTAATCAATAAACACTGCGTGGAACAGGCTGTGCGCACAGGTCTAGGTCTGAAGGCCGAGATCAATTTGTGGTCCGCCTTTGACCGGAAGAACTATTTTTATCCTGATTTGCCGCAGGGTTACCAGATTTCGCAGCTCTATTACCCCATCGTGGGTGAGGGCGA
>JBCDFK010000272.1:0-4241 GCA_039178065.1 Pseudomonadota bacterium
AACGTCGGAAGGCTCTGTAGAGTTTCGCCGAAAAGCCAACGGCCGCACCTATGTGTCCGTGATGCCAGTGCAAGAAGCCGCCGAATAAGCCGGAATTAAACAACCCGGCGTTCAACAACCCGGGTCATTTGAGTAAGATGTAAGGGGAGTTGAACGACGGTTCTACTCCCTTTTTCTTAAGACGAGTAAGGTCAATGATCGCTCAAATAGATATGTTGCCAAAGTCATCTCCTTTTGATCTCGAGACACCTGTTCTTGAGACAAAACGATTGATCATGCGCCCACCGCACCGCGAGGATGTGGAAGATTTGGCAGCTATAGCCAATGATCGCGATATTGCAGAAATGACGTCACGCATGCCGCATCCATACTCGAAAGATGATGCAATTGCGTTCATTGATGGCTTTGAAAACGGCCGTTATGAAGGTTGTATATACGCAATTACTATTGCTGATACCGGCCGATTGATCGGCATGGGTGCCGTTGAAAACCGGTCACGCTTTGGCGGATTAGAAATCGGCTACTGGATGGGTAAACCCTATTGGGGCAAAGGTTTTGCCACCGAAACCGCTAGTGCCCTGGTTGATTTGGCATTCCGCGTAACTGAAACCGATACGGTATTGGCTGCATGCCGCACCAACAATCCCGCATCACGAAGAGTGCTTGAAAAGCAGGGTTTCGAGCTGTTGGGTCTTGATGAAATGGATTCACTGGCTGCTGGCCGCGTACCGATCGAACGCCATCGCCTAAGTCGCGAAGTCTGGCTTTCAAAGAAAGACGAAGAAAGCAAACAGGCCGCAAAATAATATTGTTATCTCTGACATGATCCGCTCAGCGCACAAAAGCGTAGTTGGGTCATGATCAGGAGATCAATAATGTCGATTATACGTGTTTTTGCTGCCGCCGTCTTATTTTCTGCCCTCACAATCAATGCATCGCTTGCAAACGATTTGCGCCTTGAAGAATTCTTCAAGGGCAAAACGACAGCCACCGCGTCCATAAAATTGATCACTGGTTTTGAACGAAATTTTACGGTGAAACTCAACGGTGAATGGAATGGCAAAACCCTGGTTTTGCGTGAAGATTTCCTGTTTGAAGATGGCGAAAAAGACACCAAGACTTGGCGTTTTACAAAAAAGGGCTGGAACACCTATACGGGCACCCGTGAAGACGTAATTGGCGAAACTATTGTCTCGGTCATCGGCAAAAAGGGATATTTCAATTACCTTGTCGACCTTGATCCCGGACCAGGCAAGAACATTGTCCGTTTCTACGACACGTTAGAACTGAGCTCCGATGGAAAGACCCTCAAAAACACCGCCAAAGTGTTCAAGGGTCCACTACAAGTTGGGTTCGTAAGGGTCGATTTTAAGCGGTAGGCCATCGTTCCTTTGATCGATACAGGCGACAATATTCTAGGTGACCGTGAACTGGCCCATCATGCCGCAGTCTTCATGCTCTAGAATATGACAGTGATACATGTAGGGCGCTTCTGCGGGCGCATCATACTCAAATTTCACCAGCACTTCAGACAACCCTTCTTCCACATGGACCATATCCTTCCAACCCTGCGCATAGGCTGGCGGTTCAGCGCCCTGTTGGCTTAAGATTCTGAAAGAGCAGCCATGAATATGAAATGGGTGAAGCTGATCATCGACGGAAACTTGCCAGATTTCCGTATCCCCTTTGCGAACTTCCTCGTCTATACGTTCCATGTTCATGGGACTACCATTAATGCCCATGGCACCATCGCCACAAACATTGCCCCAGGCAGCGGCAAGCGCCGCAAGTTGCGCACCACCCTCACCCATATCGAGCTGGAATGATCGCGTAACAGTGGCCGCTGAACGGTCTGGGGTTGAGAGGTTAGCAAGAGAGCTTGGCATCGAACCCGTAAATCCCTGATTTGCACCACGTGTCAGCGTAAGCGCAGTCTTGGCTGCGCCGCCATTACCAAGCAGTCCAGCAAAGAAACCTTCGCCACCACCATCAAAATCGACCATCAGGCTGTTATTTTCGACATCCTTCATATCGACCAGAACTTCGTAACGCTCTCCCGGCGACATTAAGACATCGGGTGTTTCCACCGTCGACGACAAAAATCCGCCATCTGAGGCGATGACGTTGAGCGGGCCGGTCGCCATCGACAATTTAAGAAACCGAGCATTGCATGCGTTCAATATACGCAGCCGAACAAGACCTCTCGGCACCGTTTGCCCCACCGGGGCAATGGCACCATTGACCACCAACGTGTCGCCTTCAAAACCGTCTTCGAACACCTCACCCGTCAGAGTGTAACTCATCTTGCCTGCGCCATCGAACATCTTGTCTTGCAAAACCAAAGTGAAATCGTCGACGCCATAGGTTTTGGGCAAATCGGCAGATAGGCTCGCATCATCCTCAATCAACAAAACGCCGGCTAACCCGTTATAGGTCTGTTGTGCCGTTTTGCCGTGTGTATGTGAGTGAAACCAGTTCATTGATGCATGTTGGACAATCGGCACATCGGGTGACCACGTCTGCCCAGGTTCGATTTCTTGATGCGGACCACCATCCACATCACCTGGAATATGTAGCCCGTGCCAGTGCAAAGTTGATACATCATCAATCCCATTGGCTACATCGAATGGGATTGTCTGACCTTGCTTCACCTTAAGCACAGGCCCAAGATAGCTGTTGTTGATGCCAAAAGTGGCGCTGGCAGCGCCATTGCCAAAATCATGCGTGCCAACTTTCAATGCAAGCGCAATCCGGCTATCGATACCACTAGTTAGATCAACCATTGGCATCAAAGGGAGAGGCCGTGTGCCCGATTGGGCCCAACTAAAACCTGACCCAGCAATAAGAACTCCAGCACCTGTCGCTTTTAAAAATGCACGTCTATTCACGGGAGTCTCCAAATCATTTATCAACCTTGGTTGATAATTGTTAATTCTAGGCCAAAATGTCAACCATGATTGATAAAAATGATGACGATTTTCTGGAGACCAACATCAAGGGATTGATGATGACGCTGATCGCGCAATGGAACCGAGAGATGGATCAGCAGCGCAGCGCAACCGAATTTGCAGATATTCGGCCATCAGATATGCGCGTATTTGGCCAATTGCGCGGCAAACCAACCAAATTATCTGACCTTCACAAAGAACTCGGTTTCTCGCGGCAGGCCGCCCAACAAGCGGTTGAACGTCTTGTTGATCATGGCGTCCTTAAAGTCGATCAAGCCAAAGGCAGTAAGCGCGACAAGATTGTTGCCGTCACCGAAAAAGGCCAAGGGCTTCGAATTTTGGCCGCGCAGCAAATTCGAGAATTTGAAGCCAAATGTGATGATTTGATCGGCGAAAGCGGAAAAGAAAAATTGCGCGAATTACTCATTCAACTGACAACGAACACGCGCCGATAATCGAAATTTTCGAACAACAACCTCACTGTTGCCAACATTATTGCGCAGCAATTAAGCGCTTACCTAAAAAACAAATGGAGAGAGGGCATGAACCACGCGGCAAGAAAATCAATATTGGTAACAATGGCTTACGCATCTGTACTTTGCATAATTGCAGTGACAGGTAGCTTGGCAGGTGATTATCTTCCTGGGCAAGTCCACGATTATCCAAGCGACAAAGCAGCCTCATCTCTCGATCAACATCAACTCAGTTTTGAATATCCCAATGATCAAATAGCACGCGCGGAATTCAGATCTGAAGAGTTTTACGCCATTATTTTGAAATCAGCCGAGAGATGTTCTCTCACCAAGGAAGAGCGAACCCAAATTCAAAAGACGTTTCCTCGAAATAAAGTATTCATGGATTTTTTTGAGTGCGATGAATCCATGGAAGACTGGCTCACCTATACGAACACCGACCGGAATTACACCTTCATTGCTGTATTTGGTGGGGTTAGCTTGGACCAGGCCAAAAAACTGTTTGATGACTATAATTTGGCCGATAAATACCCTGGCGCCAATATTCGCAAAATGCAGGCAGTGTTGGTCTATTCCTAAGTATCAGACCAACACGGCGCGTTTGACAAAATCCCCCTCGCTCTTTTGCTAACAATGGGTTAGACACTGCGCTTATTCACATTTTAGCACGCTGTTAGTCCCATGAAGTTCCTCGATCAGGCCAAAGTATTTATTCGTTCCGGCGACGGTGGCGCGGGTGCTGTCTCGTTCCGCCGCGAAAAATATATCGAATTTGGTGGTCCCGATGGCGGCGATGGCGGGCGCGGCGGCGATGTTTGGG
>JBCDFK010000273.1:0-4238 GCA_039178065.1 Pseudomonadota bacterium
ATAAAAATTGGTTTTCCGCCTGAGTTGAAGGCGTAAATGATTCCCAGAGCTCCAATCGCACCTGCAGCTCCAGCCCCCAAAGACCACGCGATTCCGAGCCAGTCACCGTCGGGCGCCCAGCCTCCCGGTTCCTGAAAACTTGGCAGCATCAGCATCGGTCCGATCACCGCGATCGCAAAGTACGCAAGGCCAACGCAGAGAAACGGTCTCAATCGGCTACCGTCCATTTTCGCTTGGCCCTTATGCAATACCGGGCCGTATGCTCCCCAGCAGACTGCTGTGAGCGCAACACTCAGTGTGACCCAAAGAATCGATGTGCTCTCAGCGGGTTTTTCGGTGGCTGATTCGGCAGCGTCATCATCCACGATGGTAACGGCCGTAAGCTTCATTCCGCTGACGACAAGGCTTGTCTGGTCCTTTTCCAGTTTGGGCTCCTTAGCCTTCTTGGGTTTGTTGTAGAGAACCCCAGCTGCTCCCAATGCCGCGATCAGGATGCCGACGTAGAAAATAATCGAAGCTTGCTTGAAAGTTCGCGACATCGCCATGGTTACGAACGTATTCACGATCGGCGCTAAGCCGAACACTAGCGGCATGACGTAGGATGGTTTTCCGTTAAATTTGAACGCTAGGATAATGCCCAGAGCGCCGATCGCTCCGACGGCCCCTGCAACAAATGACCAAAAGAATCCGGAGCCAGTCCAATTCCCTTTCTCACCTTTGGTCACCAACACGAAAATGGGGAACAGAACCGCAATCGCGAAATAGGCAATCCCGACACAAATGAAGGGGCGCAGCATACTTTTGGCTCCGTTTCCACCGCCCATGATTTCTTGGCCGACGTGCAGCAAGGGACCATAGAGTCCCCAACAGCAAAATGTCAGGAAGACGAAAATCAGGAATTGGAAACCTTTCATGGGAACTTTCGCTAAATCAAATGCGTTGAACGTAGTGGGTATCGGACCGTACTTTATACAACCAGCCGAATTGGCGGAAGTTGCCGTGATCTGCCGCGGTTCGCATTTACCGAACGGATAAACATGAATTCACAGATGAACCGAGCAGTGCCACTTTTGCTGATATGGTTCGTATCGCTCTCGACGCATGTTTCAGCGCAGATTCATGATGCGAATGATCACTGGCTGCAGTGGAGAGGGCCATTTGGCACCGGTGAAGCTGCCAAGACAGCTAACCCTCCAGTTCGTTGGAGCGAAACCGAGAACGTGAAATGGAAAGCGCCAGTTCGCGGTCTCGGGCATTCAACGCCAGTGGTGTGCAAAGACATGATCTTTTTGACTTCGGCGGCACCTATCGGAGACGTTTTTGACCCGATTCCAGATCGTCGACCGGGATCGCACGACAATTTCTCGGTTAGTCAGCGACATCAGTACGTCGTGACTGCGGTAAGTCGGACGACTGGAAAAATACTTTGGGAGAAAGTAGTTCATGAGAATGTGCCGCACGAAGGAGGGCACAAGTCTTCATCTCTGGCCACGGCGTCACTCGTAACTGACGGACAGCATTTATGGGCTTACTTCGGCTCGCACGGTCTGTTCTGTCTGGACTTCAATGGGAATGTTGTTTGGGAAAAAGAGTTTGAAGCCATGCATTCCAAGCACGGTCATGGTGAAGGAAGTTCTCCGGCGATTCACGATGGCTTAATTGCAATTAACCGGGACCAAGAAGAGCAGTCATACCTTGTGGTTTTTGATGCGAAAAGTGGTAGAGAAGTATGGCGGAGGAATCGTGATGAAGTTACTTCTTGGTCAAGCCCTGCCTTTATTACCCACAAGGGAGCGACGCAGCTAATCGTTGCGGGATCAAATCGGATCAGAGCCTATCATCCAAAAACGGGAGAGGTAGTCTGGGAATGTGGCGGTCTATCGAAAAATGTCGTTGCAACACCGCTGTATGCAGATGGGATGATCTATTGTGCCAGCAGCTACGATATTCGGTCTCTGTTGGCAATCAAACTAGATGGCGCAGAAGGAGATATTACGGGGACCGAAAACGTTGTTTGGCAAACGGCTGAACGTACACCCTACGTACCATCGCCACTGTTGTACGACGGCAAGCTTTTTTTCCTTAGGCACTATCAGGGGATCCTGACGGTGTTAGATGCGAAGACTGGCGAAGAACAGGCTGGGCCATTTCGACTGCCAGGATTCAACGAGATTTATGCTTCTCCCTTGGCGGCCAGCGGTCGAATCTACATTACCAGCCGCGGTGGTGCGACGGTGATTCTCTCCAGTAAGCAGCTGCCAAAGGTTTTGGGGGTGAACGTACTCAAAGACAGTTTCAGTGCATCGCCCATTGCGATCGGGAATCAGCTGATCTTGCGCGGGGAGAATTTTTTGTACTGCATCGAGGAATAGGCTGTGGCGAAAAACCTGTCTTGCGTCGCGCACTGTTTAGTTGCCAAGTAATTTGGATTGAAACCACTCTGCTGGGTGCTGGCAGATTTGGTTATTCAAATATGCTGTTGGAGTTGGTCGCCGTCTACGCTATGTTTGGTTAATCAAATTTGAAAAACCAAATGATTGATTTCCATGGCAAGACCCAAGAGTAATGAGCTCACCGACCGCGAGCTTGCTGTTATGCAAGTGTTTTGGAACGAAGGTGAGGTAACCGCGGAACAGGTACGGCAGCAGTTGCTTTCGCAAGGTGAAGATGTCGCCTATGTGACGATAGCCAATGTCGTTCGCGGTCTTCTGGAGAAGGGATTTCTGAAACAGACCGTTTTCGATCGGCCCTATCGCTATGTGTCGCAGCGTAGCTTCGAGGAAGTCTCCAAAAAACTGCTGGGCCACTTCATGGGACGCCTCTTTGGCGGTTCACGACAAGCGATGCTGACGCAATTGTTGGACTATCGGAAACTGAGCAATGCCGAACGAAACCTGTTGCAGCAGGTGCTGGAAAACTCGGATACCAAGGAAGGGCGGAAAAGTAAATGATGGGATTCGATATTGTTCTCGCTAACCCGTGGGCCTGTTGTTTTGCACAGACGACTGTCTTACTGCTGATCGGGGTCCTTGCCAACCATTTCGCACTCAAGCGAACCCCGGCGATCGCCGCATCTGTCGGCGTAATTCTGATGGTGTCTTGCGTCTGTATAGTTTTGATGACGCTCGGCGGCGTACCTCGACCCATCCAGTTTTCAAGTTGGCATGCGCAACTCGATGGCACGGCAGAGCAAATTTCGTCAACGGCCAACGGTTTCGAGAGTACGGAATCTTTGGGACTACCGGTCGTATTCAGCGGCTTTGCCCAGCCAAACAGTTTGAACACCCGGCAGATGGTCACACCAGCAGCCCCCTTGGAGTTGCCGGACATTTCATTTTGTCTTTCGGTCCTGTTGCTTACGACTCTCTTTGTATCGCTAGTTCGCTTTTTGTGGGGAGTGGCAAAGGTTATTCAAATCGCAAAGTCAAGTGAGCTAGAGGACAGCTCATCCATCGGATCATTGCTCGACAGTATCGCAGCGACGGCAAAGATGTCTGTTCGGCAATCGGTTCATGTGAGAACGTTTGCGGGGCGAGGAAGCCCGTTCATTAGCTGGGCGACAGGCAATACTGTTTTTGTCCCCCAATTATTCAAGGAGTGGACCCGCGAAGAGCAAGCGGTCAGTCTGCAGCATGAGCTGGCACATCTGGAACGCGGCGACAAATGGTGTCGCTTGTTGATCGATCTGTCCCGATGGATCCTGTGGCTGCATCCCCTTGCGTGGCTGCTCGGTCGACAAACGGAGCTGGCTCAGGATCTGGCGGCTGACCAGCTTGCGGCGAATTCCCATAGAAATAACACGAGTTACTGTCAGGCGCTATCACGTTTAGCCCTGCGTTTTGATGCCGAGTGCCGACATTGTCCATCGCTTGGCGTTTCCGTTTCTTCAAGCTTGATCAGGAGGATCACTATGCTGAAAGACAAATCGTTCTATCGACGCCCCAGCACCAACATGTGTCGCGCGGTGTCGCTCGTCGTCGCTGTTGTTTGCCTTGTAGGAGGCTGGAGTGTTGTTGCTCAAACAAAAGAATCTGCGGCGCAAAAGAAAGGCACGGATGTGATCCTTGCATCCCATCACAAGCCATTGCAACCTTTCGCGCAGCCAATCACAAAGCCATGGGGCGAGTTTGGTGTGCAATCGGGATATTTCACAGCAAACATGGATCGACTGCTGCAGCATCCTCACGTGAGACAGCTTGCTGAAGCAGCCACCGAGTATTTTGAATCCGAGCTGTTGG
>JBCDFK010000274.1:0-4233 GCA_039178065.1 Pseudomonadota bacterium
ATTCCGTTCTGCCACGATGTTAAAGGCTTAAAAGGCTGCCCGGTGAACAATCAGATTCCTGATTGGAATGATTTGGTTTATCGTGACGAATGGGAATTGGCGTCGCATAATTTGCATTCAACCAACAATTTTCCAGAATTTACGGGACGTATTTGCCCAGCGCCATGTGAGGCATCTTGTACGCTGAACATTATTGATAGCCCTGTTACTATCAAGTCGATTGAATGTGCGATTGTCGACAAAGCTTGGGAAAATGGCTGGATCAAGCCGCAAATTGCGAGTCGCAAGACTGGCAAGTCAGTTGCAATTATCGGTTCTGGCCCTGCTGGAATGGCCGCTTCGCAGCAATTGGCGCGTGCAGGCCATGATGTGCACCTGTATGAAAAGAACACTAAAATTGGTGGATTGATGCGCTACGGCATTCCCGATTTTAAAATGGGAAAAGAGCATATTGATCGCCGTGCTGCGCAAATGGAAGCTGAAGGTGTAGTGTTTCACACTGGTGTTCATGTGGGCCACGATGTCGCTATTGATGAAATTGTAGATCAATATGATGCGGTGCTGCTTTCTGGCGGCGCAGAAAAGCCACGGGATCTGCCGATCGATGGCCGTGATCTGCACGGTGTGCATTTCGCCATGGAATTCTTGCCGCAGCAGAACCGCCGCGTTGGTGGTGAAGACAATGCCAATGCAGAGCCAATTCTTGCCTCTGGCAAGCACGTCATCGTAATTGGCGGTGGTGATACAGGATCAGACTGTATCGGCACTTCTATTCGCCAGGGTGCGCTTTCTGTTACGCAGCTTGAAATTATGCCGACACCGCCAGAGAAGGAAGATAAGCTTCTCACGTGGCCGAACTGGCCATTGAAAATGCGTACTTCTTCTTCTCAAGAAGAAGGTGCTGAGCGTGAATTCTCAGTGATGACGCAGCAATTTGAGGGCCATGACGAACAGGTTAAGAAACTAAGCTGCATCAAAGTGGATGAGAAGTTCCAACCCATTGAGGGTTCAGAATTCGTGCTCAAGGCCGATTTGGTTCTACTTGCCATGGGTTTTGTGTCGCCGGTTACTGAGGGCATGTTGACCGATCTGGGCGTTGAACTCGATAACAGGCAGAATGTTCTGGCTGACACAAATGCCTATAAGACGAGCCATGATAAAGTCTGGGTCGCTGGTGATATGCGTCGTGGTCAATCACTTGTAGTTTGGGCCATCCGCGAGGGTCGCCAGGCGGCCCATTCAGTTGATGAATTCTTGATGGGCACGACAGATCTTCCTCGGTAAATCTATAGCGGAGTAAATTACCAATGATAGTTTCGACCACAAACTCAATCGAGGGCAGCCGGATTGCTGAGTATAAGGGCGTGGTTACGGGCGAGGCGATACTGGGCACGAATATTTTTCGGGACATTTTTGCCAGCATTCGCGACATTGTTGGTGGCCGTTCCGGCGCCTACGAAAAAGCACTGTCTGAAGCGCGCAATATCGCGATAGCGGAGATGGAAGAAGATGCGCGGCAACGTGGCGCAGATGCGGTGATTGGTGTTGATTTGGATTATGAGAACATTACCGCTGGTAGCGGCGGCTCAATGCTCATGGTTTCAGCATCAGGGACGGCAGTGGTGCTGGCTAAAGGAGGCTTTTAGATCGGACAACCGTTCCACTAAAACTTCCTTCCAAAACGCACACTTAGAGTTTGCAGTGTGTATTTTTCGAAGTTGAATATAGCTGAAGATGATTCTGTTAAGGGATATTGCCAGCCAGTATCGTTGAACAGAGATGCTGGTAAGTTCACGTCGGCGCCAAAAAAGTGAAATTGATTGTATTTCAGCCCTAGGAATACCCTATCGGTTAGCGCAAGATCGACTCCAGCGCCAAAATGGTAACCGCCAAAAGTGCTGGGTTCTGCACTTTCAAGGTCGGTGCGTTGAAAGGCGTAACCGCCCTCCGCAAACAGCAATGCGCGGCCCTTGGCATATCCCAGTCGCGGGCTGGCGGTGCCCAACCAGGAATTCCATTCGGTTCGCTCCATTCCAATTTCAAATCCGAGCACCCAATCGCTCTCAAATTGATGATTGTAACCCGCAAATACGCCGCCCACTAAGCCATTGTGAGACGTGTAAACCGTCTCGGACGTGGATTGGAACGCAAAACCATCGCCGTTCAAGTCAAAAATAAGATTAGCCGTGCCATCTGCTTGGGTTTCTTCGTTTCCATAGCGTAGGGTCGCGCCTAAATATGGACCTGACCAAAGAGGCTGTGGATCCTCGGTTTGAAACATAGGTGCAGTTGGCAATAGTTCCATCGGATCGGCAGCAAATGCTGGGCCCCATAAAAGCCAAGTAACAATGAACGCAAATATTGAGGTCGGTAATGATTTTTTCATGAAAAATTCCAGATCGATATCAATTATTTTTTTGGTGGATATTGATGATCGATATTGAAATTTATGAACTTCAAATCAATTGTAGTATTGGCCAGTATTATTTTTGAAATGCCGATTTTTATTGGTATTTTGGAGCTTTGGCCTGCTCTATTACTTTGCTTTTGCAGCATAAGGCAGATAGGAACAACCGTCCTGTGCATTTTGAAATTGACCCGTTGACCCAGCCTTTTTGCTGGGCCAAACCATGCCTTCACTATCGAAAGCGGAGTATTCTAAATGTCAGAAGTTCAAGGTGTTGCCAGCGATCAATTGCGGGCATTTGTTGAGCGCATTGAGCGGCTTGAAGAAGAGAAGAAGACAATCGCTGACGACATCAAGGAAGTCTATGCTGAGGCAAAAGGGAATGGTTTCGACACGAAAGTGCTTCGGAAAGTCGTGTCTCTCCGCAAACAAGATATGAATGAGCGTCTTGAGCAAGAAGCGGTGCTTGATCTTTACCTACATGCTTTAGGCATGGCGCCTGCTGATACTACGCCTTCGGATGAATGATAAAGCTGAAAGCAAAACAGCCGGTTTGAGTTGTTTTGCTTTGTCTGAGCTATGAGACTAGTTTGGCACACTCAACTGAAGTGGTTCGCCACGGCCTTCGCCATCATCGCCAACGCCATTTTCAAATTTTGCAAATGCAAGGAAAGTTACTGCATTGCCAGTAAAACTATCCGTGCTTTGAGGTGGCGCAGCTGAGAAACCAGCGGTGTAAACGACGTTTGGCACCGATCGTGTTGCATTTTGAATGAAATCTGGCGTTTCGCTGACACGCCCATTTTCGGCGATGGACTGGTTGGTTGTGGTCCATGTTCCAAAACGCGACTGATCGATTTCATCTACGGGAATGATCGTTGGTTTTGGTGCTGCGGCAACTGCCAAATTATCGGCAATGGTTGGACGCGGTTCCTTAGGCGTCGTACTAATCTGAGGCGTAAGTGCGCCCGTTAGTGTGTTATCTGTCGCGGAGACGGCAACGCGGCCGGACTTTCCAGTAGGTGACTTCGCTTCAGTGGGGCGCGCCATAGGCTGAAGGCGCGGTACATCGGAGTCGGTTAGTGAACGCTGTGGCGGCGCATAAGCAACAACGCTTGGCGCGGCCAGTTCATCTTCTGCCACAAGGGGCTCAGGTGTTGGCACGGCGCTCGCGGGCGTTGCTGCCTCTTGGCGGGCGGGTGCAGCTTGCGGGATGGGCAGCGCATAGGCGAGTTCTGTCGATGCGGCCTGTACAGCGGCAGTTTCATCGGCGTTGAGCACTGCAATAATGGCGTCATTGCCATCTGGCGCCGGCGCAGCGGCAACTTGGATGTTTTGAGCTGCCGATTGTGAAGAGGCGGCCAATGCTCTCTCCAGCTCTTGAGCGCTGCGGCGATCAATTGGTGCTTCTGCTCGCGCGATCAATACTGCTGGTCGAAGACTTGGAACTGGAATTTCATAGGTTGGTGCTGCAGTAGCACTGGCTATGTCAACTGTTGGCTCGGGTGTTGTTGCAGGCAACACTGGCTGTGTGGTGGGAGCCAATGCGGCAGCAACAGTCACGGGCACAGGGACCGACTCTGCGACTGTACGAGCGCGCGGTGATTGTGTTGGCACGGGTAGAGATCGTGCAGGTAACGCAGCCAATACGACACCCGGTGTTGGCGGAGGTGGTGCAGCTTTCGGTGTACGCTTGCGCGCTGGCGCTGCTGCTATAACTGCTTCCGCATTATCCTCTTCAGCATCACGTCCACCGCCAAACAGCTTGGCCAGAAGATTTCCTCCGCCGCCACTGCTTTTGTTCGTATTCTTACTCCCACCACCGC
>JBCDFK010000275.1:0-4232 GCA_039178065.1 Pseudomonadota bacterium
CAAACCTCTAAATCCGCTTAACTATCTTAAAGCCGGTACTGATCTCAGAAAATACCTTTCAAACTAGACTCCAACAGCAACGTCGATGATCCGCAATTGCGGTGTCACACGTCCATTCCACCTATTTGCACTCAATGTACCTGCAACATGGATCGGTTGGTCTTGGCCTTGATTGAGTAGCTTACCCACATCAGTCTCCGTTGCACGAAATGCGATCCCATCAATCTGACTGCCGTCCTGTGCACGCAGCGCAACTTTCAAATGACCCTGCCCGACTGGTTTGATAAATGCCACTAAATGATTTGGCAAAACAAAGACTGGCTCTGGATTGCCTGCTCCATATGGTCCAGCTTTCTCCAGAAGCTCGATCAATTCCAGATTGCCGCCTCGGCCAGAAAGCGCACCATCAATCTTCAGCTCTGCAGTATTGACCAATGATTGCACCTCTTGAGTTGCCAGCTCATCGAAATATGCCCGCAACGCACCCAGTTTGGCTTTCTCAACGGTAATACCAGCGGCCATTGCGTGACCGCCTCCCTTGATCAAAAGCCCCTTTTCAACCGCACCTCGCACGGCTTTGCCCAGATCAAAACCAGGGATTGAACGCCCAGAGCCCGTACCTTCTCCATCTTGTTTGAGAGCGATTGCAAACGCTGGTCTTTTAGTTGAATCCTTTAGGCGAGATGCCAGCAGCCCGACAATGCCAGGATGCCAAGTGTCACTCGCTGTTATCACAATAGCAGGAGGAGATGCCGATTGCATTTCCCGTTCAGCTTCCGCCTTGGCCTCTTCAACCATCTGAACTTCGATCGCCTGCCGCTCTGCATTCAGACGGTCAAGTTCCTGCGCAATCTCGGCAGCTTTATCGTTGTCATCCTCAGTCAAAAGTTTTGCACCGAGCGACGCATCTCCAATTCGCCCACCTGCATTGATGCGCGGTCCAATCATAAATCCGAAGTGAAATGGATTGATTGGCTCACCAATGCGCGAAATACTTGCTAGTGCAGCAAGCCCCGGATTGGATTGATGACGCGCGGTCACAAGCCCCTTGGCAACAAATGCCCGATTTAAACCGACAAGCGGGACGACATCGCAGACCGTCGCCAGCGCAACTAAATCAAGCATGCGCATTAAATCGGGCAAATCCTTACGACCAGCTTCTCGCAGCTGTCGCGAGACCTCAACGAGCGTCATAAAGACAACGCCACCAGCGCACAAATGCCCTAGACCAGACAGGTCATCTTCGCGGTTTGGATTCACAATCGCTTTTACATCTGGCAATTCACCGCCAACCTGGTGATGGTCAAGGACTACTATATCAACGCCCATGCCTTCGATCGCACTAAAGGCCGCTGCACTATTGGTGCCGCAATCAACGGTTACGATCAGATCGCTGCGTTCCGCTAACATTTTCATGGCGGCTTCATTGGGACCGTAGCCTTCAAATATTCGGTCTGGAATGTAGATTTCGGTTTCCAGATTAAAATGTCGAAGATAGCGGCAAAGCAGCGCCGAAGAAGCTGCACCATCGACATCATAATCGCCAAATATTGCAATCTGCTCGCCATTTGATACCGCATCCGCTAACCGCTTGGCAGCTTTCTCAGCATCCGTAATACTATGTGGATCTGGCATCAGCTCCTTGATTGTGGGATTTAAGAAGCCTTCGACATCTTCGCGCAGCACATCACGCGCCGCCAAAACGCGCGCCAATATATCGGGCACGCCATGCGACTGCGCGATGTCCAATGCAATGTTGGTTTGCGGCTCACTTAACCGCTCAGTCCAACGGCGTCCGTTGGCGGAGTTTTCAACTTCCAAAAAAGTCCGGTTGTTGGCCATAAAGTGTTGTGCGGTTCAAGCACGATCACGTCAAGCTTGCATCAAGTGCTCAACCAAACTTTTCAATGTCTTGATGGCGCGCTGTAATCTCACGAACCGTTCGAGATGAAGATCGCATAACGATGGTCTCAGTTTGAATATACTGCGAAGCGAATTTCACACCTCTGAGCATGTTGCCATCAGTTACGCCCGTTGCAGCAAACAGAACATCGCCCGATGCAAGTTCATTCATACTGTAGGCCTTATGCGGATCCGATACGCCCATCTTGGCAGCACGCGCTACTTTTTCAGGCGAATCCAATATTAAGCGCCCTTGCATCTGGCCACCAACACAACGCAAAGCCGATGCAGCCAGCACACCTTCTGGCGCGCCTCCAGTGCCCATATAGATATCAACACCCGTAGCATCCGTGTCAGTCGTATCGATAATGCCAGCGACATCGCCATCACCGATCAAACGAACCGCAGCGCCAGTTGATCGCACGGCCTGAAGTATTTTCGCATGGCGCGGCCTATCCAAAATACAAGCTGTAACTTCCTCGACAGGCACGCCCTTGGCCTGAGCCAACGCCTTGATATTGTCTTCAGGACTTGCGTCGATATCGACCAATGCATCGGGGTAACCAGGACCAATAGCAATTTTGTCCATGTAAACATCCGGCGCAAACAGCAAAGTGCCTTTGGTTGCCATAGAAATTACCGCAAGCGAATTGGGCATGTTTTTAGCGCAGATTGTTGTACCTTCGAGCGGATCCAGCGCTATGTCGACCTCAGGGCCGCTGCCGGTTCCAACCTCTTCTCCAATATAAAGCATCGGTGCCTCGTCGCGTTCGCCTTCGCCGATTACGACGGTGCCGCGAATTGGTAGCCTGTTGAGTTCAGCTCGCATTGCATCGACAGCAACCTGGTCGGCTGCTTTTTCTTCACCACGTCCGCGCAAACGCGCCGCAGCAACAGCCGCAGCTTCAGTCACACGCGCCAGTTCCATAGAGAGTTCGCGGGTCAGTCCTGCATCTGAACTACGCCGATCATTCATAACCATTCCAATTCAATTATTCTAAATTCGGTTTAAATTTTTGAATTGGGGGAAAGCACACCTTGAAGCAGCTTGAAAGTGCACAATTGAGACAAAATTGAAATGAAACGATTTAGATCGAAATTAGTTTGTTAATCCGCTTTTTCAATTCGAATTACCTGAGGCTTCGACACCACGTGACCGTCGTCAGAAATGGACTTGATGGCTTTTCTAATGGCCGATTCGGTAGTTTCGTGGGTGATCAATATCACCGTTTTTGCACCAGATTTTTTCGTATTGACCGGGTCTCGCTGAACGATCGATTCAAGCGAGATGGAATTATCCGCCATATCGGTTGCAATCGCCGCAAACACGCCAGGCTGGTCATTGACAACCATGCGAACGAAATAACCACCCGCATGAGCCTCAATCTCCGCTCTCTGGTATGGTTTAAGATCTTCCGCAGCACGTCCAAATACAGGTGCCTGCTGATGACCAGGGCGCGCCTTGGCAATATCAGCCAAATCCCCCATCACAGCAGATGCAGTTGCATCGCCACCGGCACCAGGACCAGACATAAGCAGCGATCCGACAATGTCGGCTTCCACGGCTACCGCGTTGGTTACGCCCTCAACTTGTGCAATCACAGATGAAATGGGCACCATTGTCGGGTGTACGCGCTGTTCAATACCAGTGTCGGTCTTCTGAGCAACACCCAGTAATTTGATGCGGTAACCCAGTTCGCGTGCGGCCTGAATATCGCCGAGCGAGATATTGGAAATGCCTTCCAGATATATTTGATCCGCGGCGACTTCAGTGCCGAACGCAATAGAAGTTAGTATGGCGAGCTTGTGCGCGGTATCATTGCCTTCGATATCAAAAGTCGGGTCCGCTTCAGCATATCCCAAGCGTTGCGCGTCGGCTAAGCATTCTTCGAAACTAATCTCGTCTTGCTCCATGCGGGTAAGAATATAGTTCGCAGTGCCGTTCATGATGCCATACAATCGCGATGTATCATTGCCCGATAGCGATTCACGCATGGTCTTAACAATGGGAATGCCGCCGGCGACAGCAGCTTCAAAGTTCAGCACCACACCATTTGTCTCTGCAGCTTTGGCCAATTCCAAACCATGTTTGGCCAACAGCGCTTTATTTGCGGTTACAACATGTTTGCCAGCATTGAGCGCGGCCAAAACGCTTTCGCGAGCGGGACCTTCGTCGCCACCTATCAATTCAACATAGACGTCGATATTTTCATCAACCGCCAGCGTCGCTGCGTTATCAAACCAAGTAAGACCAGTAAGATCGACGCCCCGATCGCGCGATTTATCGCGAGCACAGACGCCGGTCACAGTCAGCGGACGACCGCATTGTG